>JAFONG010000199.1 GCA_017418585.1 Erysipelotrichaceae bacterium
ATCGGATCATTGCCTGAAGAAATCATGGCTTTATTACCGGAAAAAGAAGAAACAGATGATGTTGACTCCTATGAGCCTAAGTATCCTTCCTCTACGGAAGTATCCAGCTATGTATTCAACGGTTATGAACCTTATAAGTATGATAATGGCGATATCCTTTATCAGGGCATCTGGTATAAAAAGGAAACAAGAACATTGCTGAAGGCTCCGTTATTAAGAGCTGCAGGAAGTGAATCCTTCGGTTATGGTGGTCAACAGAACTGGGGACTGACCGGCGGCTGGGGATACAGCGGTCACAACGGTTTCTCGATCGGAGGTGTTGAATCCTGGTGCATTGACGCCAGAGTCCCTTTATCTGAAATAGGAACATCCTATGATCCTTTGGGTTCTTCATCAGGAAGAGCTGCCGAGATCATTGCGATGGGAAAGATGAACGGCAGATCCCAGGCTGAAATACAGGCTGCCTTATGGAATGAGGAAGGCTATGCCTCCTATGTCAACGGTGCCTACATCGATCCGAATGATTCCGACTTCAATTCAAACGGAATGTATGGCTATTCCATCACCACATGGGGCGGTGAAGGACTGCAGACCCAGGGCAAGGATCCTTCCTGGTGGCCTTTGGGAGGCTATGTCAAAGTCTACAAGAAAGCAACTGATACTTCGTTCGACTATGTAAAGAACTGCCCGAACAACTATTCTCTTGCAGGAGCAGTCTATGGCGTCTATTCCGATTCTGCATGCACAAACAGAGTCGCAAAACTCACAACCAACTCTAACGGTGAAACAGGGAAAAGCGGCGCTTTGGATCCTGGGACCTACTATGTAAAGGAGATCTCTCCTTCACCGGGTTTCCTTCTTGATGAGACCACCTACAGCGTAAGAGTTTCTGCGGGAGAAACCTCATCCATTACTTCGATGGAAGAACCGGTCAACGACCCGTTCACCATAAGACTTTTCAAACTCGATCGAAGACAATCGGAATACGTTAATCATCTCGATGAAGCGGAATTCACTTTGAAATACTATGACAGTCAAAGCGACAATCCTTCTTCAGATTTACGGTTCACCTGGGTATTCAAACCGGTATTCGACGAAGAAGGAAGAGCTCTTGTCATCTTTGATGAAGGACACTACGTAAGAGGAGATGACCTGCTTCTTGATGAAAACGGAAACTTCTTCCTTCCGCTAGGTACATTCACCATCGAGGAGACACTGGCTCCAAATCTCTTCGCAAGGGATGAGAATATCTACGTAGGACACATAAGAGAAGCCAACGGCCATGCAGAAGCTTCCGTTGAAGGAAAAGGCTGGCTGGATGTCGAGAATGAAGATCTTTCGCAATCCGAAGAACTTCAGACGATACGGATCACGATCCAGAAGGTGAATGAGGAAACCGGAATAGCGGAACTTCCGGAAGATCACATCACTTCTACCGCAACTCTGGAAGGTGGAGTGTTCCATATCTGGAGGATCGGAAGATACGATGACAGTGATGAACCGAAGATGATCGATATCGCTCCGATCGACTACGGCACACTTACAACGGATGCGGAAGGTAAATGTTCCTTGGAATACGAGCCTGGAACTACAGACGGACTTCTGCCTGGCAAATTCAGAATCATTGAAGAGAAGGCTCCAAACG
>JAFONG010000033.1 GCA_017418585.1 Erysipelotrichaceae bacterium
CGCCAAGATCGCATCCGGTGCACTGGAATACGTCAAGGTGGCCGAAGTGAACAATCTGGTCAATACGCTGAAAATGCTGAAAGAACACGGATACTGGATCGTCGGATCGGACGGCAGCGCCACCCGGATGTATACGGACATCGACTATGACATGAACACAGTCCTGATCATCGGTTCGGAAGGAAAAGGAATTTCAAGACTGGTCAGGGAAGAATGCGACTTCATCGTCAAGCTTCCGATGAAAGGTCATGTCACAAGCCTGAACGCATCCGTAGCCGCAGGCATACTGCTCTACAACATCGAGCGATCCCGCACTTAATCCACCTGTTGTGGAAAAAACTGACTGTATTTTGAGACAACTATGAAAACGGCTGTCTCTTTTTTTATCGGATAATGAGGTCATGGATGAGGATCTTAAGCTGATAGAAAGGATCAAAGAAGGAGACGACACTGCCTTTGCCGCACTGCTGAAACGGCATCACAGGATGATCTACAAGATCATCTATTCTTTCTCTTTGGAGAACGGGGATTATGCGGTCGATAAGGACGATCTCTATCAGGAGGCGTCTCTGGCTCTGTTAAGTGCCGTCAGGACTTTCGAAAAAGACAGGAAGGTCCTGTTTAGCTCTTATGCCTTCATGGTCATCCGCAGCAGACTGCTGAATGTCCTAAGAGTCTACTATCGTACCTATGAACAGGAAAAGTATTCCATCGATGTCTATGAAAGAAACGACGTAAAAGACTTCTACGTATCGGATAATCCGATTGCCTATCATAGGGAACAGGAACTTAAGGAGAATTACGCCTGTTTTATCCGGAAACTGCCGGAAACGGACAGAAGGATACTGCTGATGAAGGGCGAGGATCTTTCCTACAGGGAGATCGCCAGACAGCTGAAGATCACGGAGAAACAGATCGACAACCGTCTCAGGGCATTAAGAAAAAGATTCCGGACTTATCTGGACAAGTGATCAGAAAGAGGATCCGGAACATATGAGGAAAGCTGTTTGAGTTTCGGATAACTGATGATGTAGTATCTGCGCTTCTCTTTTCTTATGATCTTTCTTTGGCAGAAAGAATCCATCAGTCGCAAAAGGTGACGGTAGCTGATTCCGATCGCTTCACTGCAGCGCGTCAGTCTGACTTCAAACAGTGAATCGCTGCTGTTTTGAAGAATGAAGGCAGCCAGTCTGTTTTCTGCCAGTGCTCCCACATAGGAAGCCAGAGAACGGTTGGAGTAGATGACCCGGTCGGAGAGAAGACGGCAGATGTATCTTAAAAAACGGTTGTCGTTCAGCAAGATTTCACGGTATTTATACAGATCGATCCCCAAACAGTAAGCCGGTCCTATGGCCTGAACGGCATTGTTGGGAGAGAGATCCCAAAGAGAAGAGACTTCGCCGATCACCTGAAAGGATTTCGCTGTTCCATAAGAGATGTAATTCCCGTTGGCGGCGATCGTAAAGAAGATGCATGATCCGTCGACCAGAAACAGCAGATATCTAGAGGCGGTTCCCTGAAGGATCAGATATTCTCCCGATTCGAAATAAAGCAGTTCAACGGTATTTGATATATCGTGGTCGAACAGGGAATAGAAGTCGTTTTCGCCGACGTATCGGTTGATCAGACGTCTGTCGCGGATGATTTTCATATCTGCATAATAGCATGAAAATATGACATATGTCATATTTTCAGGGGATATAAATTGTTATGATAGTAAAGGAAATATACACTATTTACCAGGAGGAGAAAAAAGTGAAAAAGTTATTTCTATTAGTTCTTTGTTTACTGACTGTTCTTACTCTTGCCGGATGCGGCGAAAAGAAGGAAGAAGAACCGGCTGTAGATGATAATCCGTATGCCGGTCTTAAGATCGCCATGGTTTCTGATACAGTAGGTACGGACCAGTTCATCCTTCAGGCCAAGAACAAGCTTGAAGAGATGGCTGCCGAATACGGTTTCACGGCTACTGTCATCGAATGCATTAACACGGATGACTGGGAGCAGAAATCACGTAACGCATGCGAACAGGGCTACAATCTGCTGGTAGCTGTAGGCTGGACAGGCGCTCAGGCCATGAGCACTCTGGCTGACGAATTCCCTGATATCGAATTCGGTATCATCGATACGATCGCTTCCAACGAAAGAGTCATGTCCATCAACTTCAATACGACCGACGGCTGCTACGTCATGGGTGCCATGGTCGCTACTGCTTTCAAGGACGATACGAAGTTCGGTTATATCGGTAACTTCCAGCAGCAGTCCAACTTCGAATACAAGTACGGCTTTATGGAAGGCGTGAAATCCGTCAATCCTGACGCTGAATTCGTAGCTGCCTATGCCGATACCTACGGCGATACTTCCGCAACCTACAACAAGGCTGTAGAGGTCGTTGCCGCTTTAGGCGATGACGGACACTTCGTCATGGGTTCTGTCGCCAATGCCGCCAACTCCGGCATCTACCAGTACGCTCTGGAGAGAGCCGCTGACGGAAAACCGTTCTATACTTCCGGACTGTCTGTAGACCAGACGACTGCCGAGAATCCTTATATCGTTACCGGCTTAACCAAGAACACGGCTATTCCGATGGAAACGATCGTCAAGGATTTCCTGGAAGACGGCAAAGTTACCGGCGGTAAGACGACTTTAGGCGTCAACGAGAACGCATTCTGTGTTGTCGGCGTCACATTCGATGCCAACTACCGCAATACGGAAATCATGACCGATGAGGCGATCGCAGCAGGCAAGAAGGCTGCTGAAGATCTGGCCAGCGGTGCTGTCGTTCTTCCTTACGTCATGGAAGAAGATTACAAAGAGTAGTCACAAAAACCATTCAGCTGCGTGGGAGGCTTTCTCACGCAGCTTTTTTGAAAGGAACGCACTATGATTCTTGAGATGAAAAACATTGTCAAGACGTACGGGAGAGTCGTCGCAAACGACAATGTCAGCATTGATTTGAATGAAGGAGAAATTCTGGCCATCGTCGGAGAAAACGGAGCCGGAAAGTCGACGATCATGAAGATCCTCTACGGTCTGGAGAAACCGGACAGCGGAGAGATCTTCGTAAAAGGAAAGAAAGTGTCTTTTAACAGTCCTCTGGATGCGATGAAGCTGAATATCGGGATGGTTCAGCAGCACTTTATGCTGTTTGGACCGATGAGCGTTACCGAGAACATCGTATACAACAACGAGGTCAGCAGACACGGCTTTTTTGACTGGAAGGGCAACAGGGAAAAGGTTAGAGAACTTTCCGGGAAATACGGTCTGAACGTCGATCCGGACACCTTGATCAACGACTGTCCGGTAGGGACTCAGCAGCGTGTCGAGATCCTTAAGACGCTGTACCAGAATGCTGATATTATCATTTTCGACGAACCGAGCGCGGTACTGACGCCGGGGGAAGTCGATGAACTTCTCTTGACCATGAAAAATCTGGCGAAGGCCGGAAAGAGTCTGATCCTGATCACGCATAAGCTGAACGAGGTCATGGAAGTCGCCGACCGCGTTACGGTAATGCGCTCCGGCAAGGTGATCGGTACAGTAAACAAGAAGGATACCAGTACGGACGAACTGTCCTACATGATGATCGGACGTCATACCAGCCAGCTGAACATACCGGATATGAAGACCGGGAAGAGACTGCTGGAAGTGGAACATCTATCCATGGGAAGTGCACTGGGAAAGAAGGTGCTCAACGACGTCAGTCTGCATGTCGATGCGGGAGAAATCGTCGGGATCGCCGGAGTCAGCGGCAACGGCCAGAGCGAGATGGTACGGTGTATCACCGGTCTGGAGAAACAGTATGAAGGCAAGATCCTTGTCTGCGATCAGGATGTTTCCAATCAGGGTGTCAACATCATCAGGAAAGCCGGAATGTCGCATATTCCGGAAGACCGTTATCTCTGGGGAAGTGCCAGAGAGGCAAGTCTTTCAGACAACTTCCTGATGGGAGAAGAGGATTCCGACGCTTTTTCCAGTCATGGAATCCTGAAACAGAAGACGATCGACAGACATGCCGATCAGCTGATTGATGAATACGCAATCAAGACAGACGGCTGCAGACAGAAAATGAAAGAACTCTCCGGAGGAAACGCCCAGAAGGTCATTACCGCAAGAGAGATCGAGCGCGACTGTCCGCTGACAATAGCCTGTGAACCTACCAGAGGTATCGATATCGGAGCGATGGAGTTCGTTCATGAGAGGCTAGTAAATAAAAGAGACAATGGCGGAGGAGTGCTTCTGGTGTCAAGCGAACTCAGCGAGATCCTGAAGCTTTCTGACCGTATCTACGTAATGTATGAAGGTCATCTGAACTATGAATTCAGGCATGGAGAAGTCGATGACCGCAAGCTTGGAAGACTGATGCTGGGAGGAAAGGCAGATGAATAGAATCATGAATAAAATCGGAAATTCAAGCATCCTTTTCTCTTTGATGGCGATCCTGGCCGGACTGCTGGTAGGAGGAATCATCATGGCAATCACCGGACAGAATCCGGTTGAAGGTATTCTTGGACTGCTGAAGGGAGGCTATCTGACTTCCTATGCGATCGCATCGACTCTAACCAGAGCGACCCCGATCATTTTTGCCGGTCTGTCGGCCGCCCTTGCCTGGGGTTCCGGCTATTCTTCCATGGGTGCGCAGGGGCAGATGATCATCGGTGCGATTACGGCTGCGATCGTGGCTCCTAGGCTGGGTTTTCTTCCTCCGTTTCTTGCGGTCATAATCACGCTGATACTCAGCATGATCGCCGGAGCTTTATACTCCCTGATCTCCGCACATATTTCGGCGAAATACGACGCTTACCTTCTGATCGTTACGCTGATGTTAAACTATCTTGCGGATTATCTGGCATCGTATCTTACGAACTATGTTTTTCTTGATCCGGTCGCTCTTGACAAACTGGCGATACAGACGGTCAAGATCGAGGGTTCCATCCTTCCTAGAATATTTCCGAGATATACGATGCACTACGGTTTTGTTATCGCACTGATTGCGGTTGCGCTCACGGCATTCATCATCAATAAGACTTCGTTCGGCTACAAGGCGAGAATGGGCGGACTGAATGCCGGTTTTGCGGAATATGGAGGAATCGATTCCAGGAAGACGATGTATATGGTCCTGCTGCTGTCCGGTGCTCTGGCCGGTCTGGGCGGAGCCTGCGAGGTTTTAGGCACAAAGTTCCGTTATGTCGACAAGATGATCACTTCTCCGGGTTATTCCTGGAGCGGCATAACGGCTTCGCTCATGAGTAACTACAACATTGTCGGTGTCTTATTCAGTTCGATCTTTCTTTCGGGTATCGCCATCGGCGGCTCGACCATCGAACTGTCCATGAACATCCCGAGCGAGATCACTCAGATCATACAGGGTGTCATAACGATGCTGGTGACGGCGAAGTTTGTGATCCGCTGGCACAGGAAAGAAAACGGCAGAAAGGAGGCGGAAACGAAATGATTTTTGAATGGTCCTATATTTCGGCTATTATTTCTTCTACCCTCCGGATGTGTTCTCCGATCCTGCTGTGTTCTTTGGCCGCGGCGGTCTGTTCCAAGGCCGGCGTATTCAACATCGCCATGGAAGGCTGCATGATGGTCAGCGCTTTCTTTGCGATCGTCGTGAACTACTACAGCGGAGGAAGCGTTCTGCTGGCTATCCTTGCGGGTATTCTCAGCAGCATGCTGATATCGGCCGTTCTGGCTGTTCTGATCATCAGACTGAAGGCTTCCCCGGTTGTCGCCGGCATGGCAATCAATACGATGAGCGGCGGTCTTACGACATATCTGATGTATGTATTCTTTCATACCAAAGGTCTCTTCCAGAATCCGACATTGAACGGATTAAGCAAACTGACGCCGTTCTTCGCTTCCGCTTTCCCGGAGCTGGCACAGATGTTTTACGGACTGACCACTGTCGATTATCTTTCCTGGATCATCGCGATCCTGGTTCAGGTTTTCCTCTACCGGACGGTGATCGGCTACCGGATCAGGGCGATCGGCATTAATCCGGAAGCGGCAAGAAGCCTTGGTACCCCGGTAGAAAAATACCAGTTCTGGACGATGACGCTATCCGGAATCTTCTGCGGTCTGGCCGGCGTTCTGCTGTCGATGGGTTCTGTTACCCTGTTTATCCAGAATATTACCAGCGGAAAAGGCTATATTGCGATGACGGCAAACAATCTGGGCAAGTCCCATCCGCTGGGTGTTGCCGCAGCAAGTCTGTTCTTCGGTGCCTGCCAATCGCTGGGAAGTTTCCTGCAGCAGGCGGGACTAAAGGGACAGATCACCGGTTCGATTCCGTACGCGGCAACCGTTCTGGCTTCTGTCGTCAGTTCGATCCGATACCGCAGGCAGAAGGAAAAGAAGATCAGAGAAGCGATTTCGGAAAACTAGAAAGAGGGAAAAGAGATTTGAAATTTCTGCATATATCCGATCTGCATAAACTGAACGATTATACGGATAAGGGAGGGATCTATCACAATATCCTGGAGAGGATGAGCGATCCTTTTGTGCAACTGAAGAAACTGCTCCGGAATAGAGACGATGTTTTCGATTTCGTCATCGTATCGGGAGATATTTGCGAGTACGGAGATGCGGAAGATTATCTTTCGGTGAAGAAACATCTGGAGTGTCTTTTTTCCTGTCCTGTCTTTGTCTGCAGCGGCAATCATGACAACAAAGAAAAACTGATACAGGTTTTCGGCAAAAAGACGGTTCAGGGAGAGCTGTTTGAAGAGATACTGCTGGATGAGATCCGGATCATTCTGTTTGACAGTTCTCATCCGGAATACAATGACGGTTATATTTCCGGACAGACATGTACACTGCTGAAAGAAGCGCTGGAAAGAGAATGCAGCCTGCCGACCATAGCGGTCACGCACCACCACCTGCTGAAAGAACAGTTTGCGATGCCTTGTGCCGCATATCCGAAGGAATTTCAAGACATCGTTGCCGGTTCAGATCTGCTTGCCATCCTGACCGGACATACGCATCATATCTACCATGGAACATTTGCAGGAAAAGAATACCATACGACGGGCAGTCTATCCTTTGCAGCCGACACGACAGAACGGGGGCTGCGTTTCTACGAACACCCTTCAGCAGTCATTTATACCTATGATCAGGGAAAGCTGATATGGGAGGATCTGGATTCAAAGGAAAAAGACAAAGAACTGGAATTATGGATAGAAGACCGCTAGAGGTCTTCTTTTTTATTGATTCAAGGTATAATGATTAAGAAGGAGTTTAACGTTATGAAAACACTGATCGCTTACTTTTCCCATGTAGGAGAGAACCTGCAGGACAACGAGGTTGTCGTACTGACAAAAGGCAATACCGAGGTCATTGCCGAGAAGATCGCCGAACTGACTAAAGGAGATCTGTACAAGATCGAAGAAGAGGATCCTTATCCGTTTGCTTATGACGACTGTGTCAGAAGAGCCAGAAGAGAAGACGAGAACAACGAA
>JAFONG010000200.1 GCA_017418585.1 Erysipelotrichaceae bacterium
CATCAAGGAGATCCTGGCAGGAATCAGCGACCTGTTTGGTTAAGATCGTAACGGCCTCGGCAATCTCAATATAGGAGGCATCCGCGTCGAACGGCTTGTTGGAATCGATGAACTTCTGACCACTTCTTTTCATCTGCAGTTCCAGTTCCAGACGGAAGTCGTAATAGGACTTGAATCCCAGCTTTTTATAGAAACGTATGATAGTAGGTCGCGAAACGAAAGAGGCAGCGGACAGCTGCTGGAGAGTCATTTCGATAACTTCATCCATACTCTTGAGAATGTAGTCTGCCAGATACATTTCCGTATTGGTAAAGTTATGCTGATACTTCAGTTCATCTAATAATGGCATGATATCGACATTCTCCTAACTATATTATCAATAAAACAAAAGTCTATTTCTATCGTGTTTCAACAGGATGATCAGAAAGTAAAGCTTTTTGAATGGTTCAGAAGATTATTTTTTCACCGTTTTCAACAGCTTGCTAAACGCTTACAAAACAGAAAACCATTTGTTATGTTGAAGTCAAGATAGCACAAGGGGGAAAGAACAATGAATGTATTGAATGCTATTTGGTATTTCTTCAACTACAACATTTTCCAGAAACCTGCTTTCTTCGTAGGCGTGCTCGTTTTAGTGGGCTATGCTTTGCTGAAGAAACCGATATATGAATGTATCGCAGGTTTTGTCAAAGCTGTCGTAGGCTACATGATCCTGTCTGTCGGTTCCGGCGGTCTTGTTTCCAATTTCCGCCCGATCCTTCTAGGCCTTGGAACAAGATTCAACCTAACGGCTGCTGTCATCGATCCATATTATGGACAGGTCGCTGCTGAACACCTGATCGAACAGGTCGGCAGATCCGTATCTCTGGGCATGTCTGTCCTGATCGTAGGTTTCTTCGTAAACATCCTGCTGATCGCTTTGAAGAAGATCACAAAAGTCAGATCTCTGATGATCACAGGTCATACGATGATCTGCCAGTGCTCTGTTACGACATGGCTCATGCTGTTTGCCTTCCCGGAAGCATCTGATCTCCAGATCATCATCATGACCGGTCTGCTCATGGGCTTCTACTGGGGTGCTACTACCAACCTCACCGTTGAGGCCTGCCAGGATCTGACAGACGGTGCCGGCTTCGTTGTCGGTCACAACCAGATGTTCGGTGTATGGCTCGCCAATAAATTCGGTGAGAAGATCGGCGGAAAAAACGCCAAGAAAGTCGAAGATATCGAACTGCCTGGCTGGCTGGGAGTTCTGAAAGACAACACCGTTTCCAGTGCTTTGATCATGACTGTCTTCATGGCTGTCCTTATGATCGTCCTGGGAAGAGAAACACTGTCTGTTGTCGACTCCGCTTATAATCCAAACCAGAACTTCGTATTCTATATCCTGGAGACATCCTTCAAGTTCTCCGTTTACATGCAGATCCTCTTAGTCGGTGTCCGTATGTTCGTTGCTGAACTGTCTGCTGCGTTCCACGGCATTTCCGCAAAACTCCTTCCGGGTTCTGCTGCCGGTATCGACTGCGCAGCCACTTACGGCTTCGTCCCGACCAATGCGGTCATGATGGGCTTCTTATGCGGCTTAGCCGGCCAGATCCTGATCATCCTCGGCCTCATCGTCTTCAAGAGCCCGGTCCTGATCATTACCGGTTTCGTTCCTGTCTTCTTCGATAACGCGACTATCGCCGGTTTCGCCAACAAGAAGGGCGGTATCAAGGCTGTCGTCGTCTGCTGCTTCCTCTCCGGTATCATCCAGGCTTCCATCGGTGCCTTCGCTGCCGGTCACTTCTTAACAGCTACTTACGGCGGCTGGTACGGCAACTTCGACTTCGAATTCTTCTGGCCGTGGATCGGCTTACTGTTAGAACATCTGAAGGTCGTCGGTGTCGTCCTCTCGATCGCCATCTGTATCCTCATCCCGCAGCTGCAGTACATCAACCAGAAGAAGTACTACTGGGATGTCCTGACAGGGCGAGAGATAGAGCTTGCCTCCCGGTGCTTTGAACTCGGAGACGTCGGTCGTC
>JAFONG010000201.1 GCA_017418585.1 Erysipelotrichaceae bacterium
ATGATCACGTTCGACGGCATACCGATCAAGGAGATCCGCAAGGATGATCTCAGGAGGTCCGTAGGCATGGTCCTGCAGGATACCAATCTGTTCTCGGGTACGATCATGGACAACATCCGTTACGGCAGACTGGATGCGACGGATGAAGAATGCATCGCCGCGGCGGAAAGATGCAACGCCTCTTCCTTTATCGAAAGGCTGCCGCACGGCTATCAGACGATGCTGACGGCCAACGGTGCGAACCTGTCACAGGGACAGAGGCAGTTGCTGAATATTGCCAGATGTGCGGTTGCCGATCCTCCGGTCATGGTTCTGGATGAAGCGACTTCTTCCATTGACACCCATACCGAGAAACTGATCGAGAAAGGCATGGATGAACTGATGAACGGAAGAACGACCTTCGTCATCGCCCACAGACTTTCCACCGTACGAAACGCCAATGCGATCATGGTTCTGGAACATGGCGAGATTATTGAAAGAGGCACTCATGAAGAGCTTCTGAAACTCAAGGGAAGATACTACCAGCTGTATACCGGAAAGGCCGAACTGGATTAACGGAATATGAAGACGACAGTTCATGCTGTTGTCTTTTTTATGTTTATGGATTAGTGATAAAATATAAGAGTATGAGCAAAGTCGCTTTGGTTCTGGAAGGCGGAGGCCTGAGAGGCATATTTACCGCAGGAGTGACAGACTGTTTCATGGATCACGAAATCGTTTTTGATTATGTCTGCGGCGTCAGTGCCGGTGCCTGCAACACGATTGCCTATGTCGGAAATCAGAGGGGATACTTCAGAAAGTGCGTGACCCAGAAGAACAGGTTCAAGTCCTTTTATGGGGTTCCGCAGATGATTGAATCCCGCCGTTTTGTGGATCTGGACAAACTGTTCTACGAATATACGGATGAGTTCGGTTTCGACTTCAGTCTCTTCACGAATGCGCCAATCGACTGGGAAATGGTCGTCTCCAACGTTGAGACAGGAAAAGCCGAATACATGACGACTAAGGATGCCGAGAAATGCAAGAAGATCGGCTGCGCATCCTGTGCGATTCCGGGACTTGTTTCTCCGGTAGAGATCGACGGACAGTTCTATCTGGATGGCGGCGCCTGCGATTCGATCCCGATTACTCATACGTTTGACAGGGGTTTCGACAAGGCCGTTGTCATTCTTACCAGAAAGAAAGGCAACTACTCCCGTGTTACCGACGGACAGAAGCTCATCTTCTCCCGGCTCTACGGGAAGAAATATCCGAAATTCTATGAGGCTCTGTGCAAGAGAAGCGAACTGTACAGGGAACAGGTCAGGATCTGCGAGGAACTGGAGAAGGAAGGAAAGGTGATCATCATCCGGCCGACGATGCAGGAAATAAGCAGACTGGAATCGGACGAGGATGCGCTGGCGATGTCCTATTTCCACGGCTATACGAAAGCGAAGGAATTTCTGGATAGAATCAGGGAATTTAAAGAATAAGAGAGGTTATTGATATGATAAACAAACAGACAAAGATCATTGCTACGCTGGGGCCATCATCGGATGACTACAACACCATTCTGAAGATGGCGCAGGCTGGTCTGAATATCGTTAGACTGAATTTCTCTCATGGTACGCATGAGGAACATCTGAAGAGAATCGAGACAGTCAGAAAAGTAGAAAAAGAAAACGCCGTTAATCTGGGTATCATGCTGGATACGAAGGGCCCGGAAATCAGACTGGGAACCTTTGCAAACGGTACTGAAACCTACCAGAAAGGCGAGATCGTAACGATACAAAGAGAAGACATCGAAGGTACGCACGATCGTTTTACGATCCAGTGTAAAGAGCTTTTCGATGACATCAAGAAGGACGACTACATTCTGGTCAACGACGGCAAGCAGCGTCTTACCGTTTTGGAGAACGACGGCAACGAGATGAAGTGCAGAGTCGAAGTCAACGGAACCTTGGCTTCCAGAAAGGGATGTAACGTTCCGGGCGTCAAACTGTCCATGCCTTTCATCTCCCTAAAGGATGATGAGGATATCCGTTTCGGCTGTGAACAGGATGTAGACTTCATTGCCGCGTCTTTTGTCAGAAGACCGGAAGATGTCATGGCGATCCGTAAGATCATCACCCAGATGGGCAAGCCGAAGATCCAGATCATCGCCAAGATCGAAAACCAGGAAGGTTTCGACAACCTGGATGCGATCATCGATGCG
>JAFONG010000202.1 GCA_017418585.1 Erysipelotrichaceae bacterium
ATTGTCTATCATCAGTGCAGGATTAGTCTGAACCTCATTCTTCTTTTCCACGAAATCGACAGGAGTGCCGACAACGTAGTCTCTCATTCCCTCGATGATACGCAAGAATCCGGAACCGCCCGAGTCGACAACGCCGACTTCCTTTAACACCGGAAGATAGTCCGGTGTATGGTCCAAAGAATCCGATGCGTAATCACAGAGCTTTTTAAAATATGTCTCCAGATCAAAAGGTTCTTTCTCATAATCATGATTGGCATACCAGGAAGCTTCTCTGACAACGGTCAGAATGGTTCCTTCTACCGGTTTCATGATCGCCTTGTAGGCAACTCTGGCACCGTTCTCAAATGCCAAAGAAACGTCATGGACATCGATCGATTCCTTGCCTTCGATATGCTGGTAAAAGCCTCTGAAGATCTGGGAAGTAATGACACCTGAATTGCCTCTGGCGCCCATCAGAAGGCCTCTGGAAAAAGCTTTCGCTACATCGGATATGCTGTCAGAAGTGCACTTCATAGCCTCTGCATAGCCATTAGAAAACGTCATGGACATGTTCGTCCCCGTGTCCCCGTCCGGAACCGGAAAGACATTCAGCGTATTGATTTCCGCGGCATGATTCTCAAGATTCGCACACGCAGAACGCAGCATGCCTTTGAACTCTTCAACCGTTACCCTATTCATTGATCCTGATTCCTTCTACATGAACATTTACCGAAGCAACATCCATGTTCAGCGTTTTCTCCAAGGCGTACTTCACGGTCTGCTGCAGATTGGCTACGACTTCAGAGATCTTGATGCCGTAGGAGATCACAACATAGACATCGATCTGCAGACCTTCGTCTTCGTATTTGATCACAACGCCCTTTGCGTAGTTTTCTTTCTTTAACAATGCGGAATAACCATCCTTCAGATAGTTCTTGGATATCATCCCGACAACGCCATAGCATTCGTTCACGGTCGTGCCGGCCAGTGTTGCGATCGCATCATCAGAGATTTTTATTTGTCCAAGTTTCGTCTTCTTATTGACAGGCATAATAAGTCCCTCCACATAACTATTTTATTATAACAAATCCTCTATTTTAAATAAATGCATTCCGGATACATACGATTCATCCATAATTCTGTTTTTCTTCTATATACATATTAAAATAGTTTTTTTTATGGTAAAATATTATGGTCAAAACGGACTAAAAAAGGAGAAAAGAATGAGCAAGAAATATGTTTATATGTTTGCGGAAGGAAACGCAAACATGCGTGAACTCCTTGGCGGAAAAGGTGCCAACCTTGCGGAAATGGCAAGCCTTGGTTTACCTGTTCCTTATGGCTTTACGATCACAACAGAAGCTTGTAACGCTTATTATGATGATGGTAAGAAGATCAACAAGGATATCATGTCACAGATCGCAGTTGCTTTAAAGAAACTGGAAAAACAGGCCGGCAGAAAGCTGGGCGATGCGAAGAACCCGCTGCTTGTTTCTGTCAGATCAGGTGCCAGAGCCAGTATGCCGGGCATGATGGATACCATCCTGAACCTGGGCATCAACGATGAAGTAGCTGAAACGATTGCCAAGAAAACAAACAACGAAAGATTCGCTTATGATTCCTACCGCCGTTTCATTCAGATGTTCTCTGATGTCGTCATGGAACTCTCCAAGAAGAGATTCGAAGAGATCATTGATGAGATCAAGGAAAAGAAAGGCGTCAAGCTCGATACGGAACTGGATGCCGACGATATGAAGGAACTGGTAAAGAGATTCAAGGCATTCTATAAGAAAGAACTGAAGGAAGATTTCCCTCAGGATACCAATGTACAGCTGGAAAGAGCGATCGAAGCGGTATTCAGATCCTGGAACAATCCAAGAGCGATCTTCTACCGTAAAGAGAACGACATCCCTTCTTCATGGGGTACAGCCGTCAACGTACAGATGATGGTATTCGGTAACATGGGCAATGACTGCGGTACCGGCGTTGCCTTTACCAGAAACCCTGCTACCGGTGAAAAGAAGCTGTTCGGCGAATTCCTGATGAATGCACAGGGCGAAGACGTTGTTGCGGGTGTCAGAACACCTCAGACGATCGACCAGCTCAAGAAGGTCATGCCTGGCGCATACAACGACTTCGTCAAGATCTGCAATACACTGGAAAACCACTACCACGACATGCAGGACATGGAATTCACGATTCAGGAAAAGAAGCTGTTCATGCTGCAGACCCGTAACGGCAAGAGAACAGCTACGGCTGCCTTAAAGATCGCCTGCGACATGGTCAAGGAAGGCAAAGTTTCCATCGATCAGGCTCTGATGATGGTAGAACCGAAACAGCTGGATGCCCTTCTGCATCCACAGTTCGATGCCGAGACCTTAAAGAAAGCAAAACCGATCGCCAAGGCTCTCCCTGCTTCTCCGGGTGCTGCCTGCGGACAGATCGTATTCAATGCGGAAGATGCAGTCAGAGAACACAAGAACGGCAAGAAAGTCATTCTGGTCAGACTGGAAACTTCTCCTGAAGATATTGAAGGTATGGCTGCCGCTGAAGGCGTTCTGACTGTACGTGGCGGTATGACATCTCATGCTGCCGTTGTTGCCAGAGGCATGGGTGAATGCTGTGTATCAGGCTGCGGCGACATCAAGATCGATTACGCAAAGAAACAATTTACATTAAACGATAAAGTATACAAGGAATTCGACTGGCTCTCACTGGATGGTTCTACCGGAAACATCTATGGCGAAGCCATCAAGACGGTTCCTGCTTCTATCTCCGGCGACTTCAAGAAGTTCATGAAGTGGGCGGATGAAAGAAGAACTTTAAAGATCAGAACCAATGCGGATACTCCAAAGGATGCCGCACAGGCTCTTGCTTTCGGTGCCGAAGGTATCGGTCTGGTCAGAACGGAACATATGTTCTTCCAGGAAGACAAGATCAAGGCTATCAGAGAGATGATCGTCTCTACGACTGCCGAACAGAGAAAGGCTGCTTTGGAAAAGGTTCTTCCGCTGCAGCAGAAAGACTTCGAAGGCATCTACGAAGCAATGCAGGGCAATCCTGTAACGATCCGTTACCTGGATCCGCCTCTACATGAATTCGTTCCTACAAACGAAAAAGACATCAAAGAACTGGCTAAGGAAATGGGCATGACTGCCGCAAAACTGAAACAGGTCTGTGATGATCTCCATGAATTCAACCCGATGATGGGTCATAGAGGATGCAGACTTGCGGTTACTTATCCGGAAATCGCTGAGATGCAGACAAAGGCCGTCATCAGAGCCGCCATCAAGGTCAACAAGAAACATCCTAAGTGGCATGTTGTTCCTGAAATCATGATCCCGCTGGTAGGCGATGTTGCCGAACTGAAGTATGTCAAGGATATCGTCGTCAAGACTGCCGATGATGAAATCAAGAAGGCAAAAGCAAACCTGGAATACCATGTCGGTACAATGATCGAGATCCCTCGTGCCGCATTGCTTGCGGATGAGATCGCAAAAGAAGCTGAATTCTTCTCCTTCGGTACAAACGACCTTACGCAGATGAC
>JAFONG010000203.1 GCA_017418585.1 Erysipelotrichaceae bacterium
TGATGATACTGGACTCGTTATCAACTGTGATGATCTTGAAATTACTCCAATACAAGAAGACGACGAGCTGAAGATTCAGGGCACACAGAAAGGAGAAACAGAACCAGCTGTATTTACCTATTCTGTTAAATATGATGAAGGTGAAATTCCTGATGGTTCCAATGTGCGAGTCGATACCGTGACCAATAGTCGTCCAGGTATTGTTCTTCAAAAAACCGAATGGGATGAAACGACGCCGCTTGCAGGAGCGACCTTTATCCTTGCCTTTAAAGAGCAAGATGAATACCACGTGATAGGTGAGTTTACATCAGATGAAAAGGGCTGGATCACAACGGCATTTCTCAGTGAGGATAAAGAATATACACTGACAGAGACAAAAACACCACAGGGTTGGTATGGTCTGCAAGAGCCGATCACGATTACTTTGGTAAATGACGAGACTTCGGACGACGTGACTCTGTCTGCTTCAGTAAAAAATGAAGAAAACGAGGCGTATTTTGTGGTCGATAAGACGGATCCAAATGCTATGAAACTTATCATCAAAGACCGTCCGTATACATTCCAGGCCATCAAGAAGGATGGCGATACGGATAAACCGTTGTCGGGTGTCAAATTTGCGCTTCATCGTCAGGTGACAGATGGAGTTGTAACGTCCTTCGATCTTAATCCAATGCCTGGTTATGAAGAACTGGTGACAAATGAAGATGGTTTCATTCCAAAGCTCGATAATACACTTCCCCCCGGAACTTATGAGCTTAGAGAAAAAGCTGCGCTTGATGGATTTGAAGCACTGTCTCCCAATATTCAATTTACGATCAGTCAGACAGGAGTAATTACACTAGGAGCCCATCCGGAAGGGACTAAGCTTTCGAAAGAAGAAGTTCATGATTCTGATGAAACTGTCGAATATGATGGAACCATCGCATATGTTCTGACGATCTCAAACTATAGAAAAAGAATACCTGTCTCTATTTGGAAAACAAATGAAAGGTCTGAAACGATTACGACGGGAGCTCAGTTTGATCTTTATTATGCCGAAGACTATGAAAATACTGAACAGCCAACTCCTATCAAATCCGGTACGACAGATGCAACAGGTATTCTCTATCTTGGAAAGCTTCCCATCGGAGAATATAGATTGGTTGAGACACAGGCGCCTGAAGGATATAAGCAGTTAACATCTGCCATCAAGATAGTCGTTAGGACAGATGGTGTATTCGCCTATCAGCAGGATGTACCATCCGAGGTTACTGTGGAAGGGGATGAGAATTGGGTTGCCGGACAGGAGCCCGGTACCTATCAGATTCGAGTTTGGAACGTTCCGCCTGGTGTTGAGCTTCCCATGACGGGTGGAGCCGGTACGAAGATGTTCTATCTGACGGGTCTTGCACTCATACTGGGAGCCGGATTCCTGCTCCTCATAAAACGCAGAAGAAAAGAAGGCTGAAAAGCCTGAAGACAACAAAAGAGACCGGATAACCTATCCAAAAGGTTATCCGGCCTTTTGCTGTTGAACATTATGAAAATGACGGTAAAGGAGGTTTTACTTCCTCACAGAGTTCAGAAGAGCACAGAAATCCTGAGTGTAATCAAGTGTGTCATCGCCAGGGGAGACGATCGACAGACTGAAGACAACGACGGATTTGTTTGCATCATCATAGATGAATGCAAAGATGAAATACTGTTCGGGGAAATTTGGATCTCCGGTAACTTTCACATGTGAAATCTCCATGGGAATGTTGTTCGGATTGACTACTTCCTGATACTGATAGATATCAAAGGAGATGCCTTCTCCTTTACCGGCACCCAGTGCCTCGATGGCGGAATCCCGGATCAAAGAATGAACCGTGGCGATAGAATCAATATCATAAACCAAATAGGTTTCACGCAA
>JAFONG010000204.1 GCA_017418585.1 Erysipelotrichaceae bacterium
GACATCACGCCGGTCGACTATGGCACGATCACGACAAATGAGGACGGCATTGCCGAACTCAAGTTCGAGCGTGTCAATGGTCAAGACACAGAAGATGGACTGCTGCCAGGCAAGTTCAGAATCGTTGAGGAAAAGGCTCCAAACGGTTTTGCATTGAAGCCGACTCTTGCCGAAAACACCTATGAACTGCTTGCTCCGGTAACGGAAAGAAATACAGCAACATTCAAGTACAGTATGGATGTCGCAAACAAGCTCACTCGTATCCAAATCGAAAAGCTCGATCAGAACGGTGATCTGGTAAGTGGCGAAGCTACAGCAACCATCCAGCTGATCGAAACCGAAACAGGCCGTGTTGTTTACGAATTCGTAGCTGACGGTCAGGCACACATGATCAAAGGCTTAACAACTCTGATGAACTATCATCTGCATGAACTCTATGTCGCTCCTAACTACAAGCTGGCGATCGACAAGGAAGTCAATGTCATCGATGAGAACGACTCAGAGCTGCACGCATCAAACGATGCGGATCATCCTTACACCAACTACTACCACATGGTCGACCATGAGGTTGAGATCCATACAACTGCCACAGTCGATGAATCAACAAAGAAAGAGTGGGATGACCAGGATGACCATCACTATGTCGCAGACGGTGTTGCTCACATCTTTGATGAAGTAAGCTACAAGAACGTGTACGAACACGAAAACTACAAGCTTGTTGGCGAACTCTGGGATAAGACAGACGATGTCTCTTTAGGCAATGTTGTCGAAAAGGAATTCACGCCTTCTTACGATGTTGGTATCGAGACTCTGGAATTCGAGCAGCAATTGGACGATCTGGATAATCATGAACTGGTAGTCTTTGAAACCCTTTATAGAATTGTCACTAATGAGGATGGCTCTACAGAAGAGATTCAGGTCGCTGAACACAAGGATCTGGACGATGAAGGACAGACGATCTATGTCGATGAACTCTACAGAGCGGACTTCGAAGTCGTTAAGTTTAACGCTGATGACGAAGAAGAAATGCTTGAAGGCGTTACATTCAACGTTCATTCTTACCGTGTGAAACGTGACGGTGTCGTTGAAGATATCGACCTGGGCGAATTCACTACTGATGCAGATGGCCTTATCACCATTGAACAGCTCAAGGAAGATTCCAAGCTCACCGTTACCGAAGTAGAAGAAAAGGATCCAACATGGTACAGATGGGAAGAACCATTCATCTTTGATATCGGTCACAATAATACGATCGAGCTTCATACCCTTGAAATCGAAAACCACCAGATCCAGATCCATACGACTGCAAACTTCAAGGAATCGGGTGCGAAGAACTACGTCGCAGATGGTGTAGCTCATATCATTGATACCGTTGATTATGAGTGGCTGTATGAAGGCGATCAGTACAAGCTTGTTGCGACTCTGATCGACAAGGGAACTGAAAAGAACCCGACCGAAGAGGAAGTCACAACCGTTGAACACAAATTCACCGCCGAAGGTCTCAACGGATCCGAAGATGTCGAGATTGAATTTGACTTTACTGGCAAGGACAACCACGACTTTGTTGTATTTGAGGAACTTTACCACGTTGTTACGGAAGATGTTCCGAAGGTCGACGAGGATGGCAACCCTGTTGTTGATGAAGACGGCAATCCGGTTATTGATAAGGTTCCGACTGGTGATGAACCGCTCGTTGCAGAGCATAAGGACATCGATGATGAAAATCAGACAGTTCACGTTGATGAACTGTATCGAGCAGCAATGGTCTTATACAAGATCGGAAACGGAAACAAAGACATCAAACTTAACGGCGCTTACTTCAATGTCACGACAAAAAGGACTAAGAGAGACGGAACTCTCATTGAAAAGGACCTTGGAGCCTATGTGACCGGCGGGATCCTGGTTGAAAGGGACGCAGTATTTAAGGCGACGGTCTATTCCGATGAAGCGCTCACAACCAGCATCCGGTCCGTTGAATCCTCCTATGACTCCAATCTTAAGAAACAGGCAGTCACACTGCTTACACTTCCGGACGGGGAATACTGGGTGAAAGTGGAAGGCGAAGAGGAAACGAAGAAATACGAAGTATCCAAAGGAACGATCGTGCTGTTCGATCAGCCGGAAGATACAGAAGTGACTTTTACCGAACTTGTTGCGCCGGCAGGATACTACATCGACAGGAAGCCGTTCATCGTCAACGTCGGACATGACCATGAACTGGAGAGAGTAGAGAACTATCGTTCCAACTCCATGATCATCATCACCAACCGTATCCCGGAGACAGGATGTGAAGAATAAGAAAACTATAAACAGATTTTATTGATGACCAATGCATGCAATCCGCATTCCTGACGGTTATCATATCGGAAAAGCAGGTCAAACCCTTCATCAAGGCAAGTGATCTGCTTTTCTTTATTATTGGAGAGAAAGATGGAAAAAGAGACGAACAGAAGAATCAGCGGCAGAAGAACAGTAAAGTATTCTCAGCTTGCAAGACAGCTGGAAGAAGAGAGGAAGGCTCTCGAAGCTGAAAACAGAAGACTGGAAGATGAAGAGGACGATGCCTACGAAAAGGAAATACACGAGGTAATAGAGAAACTCGAAAAAGAGGCATCTTTGAACAATCCGGATAAGAAGAAAAACGAAGAAACCGTAGCTGAACGTTCCAGCAAAAGATCATCCACGGTCTTTGTTATCTGTGCTGCCTCTGTTGTGATTCTGATTGTTTTGACAGCAATTGCAAGTGCACTTTTGCCAGACAGGGAAGAACCTGAAACTGTTGTCAGACCATCAGAAGAAACGGAATTGAAACTGATGGATCCCGAACTCAGAACGATGTGGCTGTCAAACAGAGATCTCAACGAAGACTATACCGGTCAGATCGTTTTTGATTCCGGTCTTATCGATCTTCCTTTTGTTCAGGCCAAAAGCGTATACAGAGAAAACGGAGATCCTTACAGGTTCTATACGTCCGACGGAACGCCGGCGGCGGATCTTTCTTTGTATAACGGCAATGACGTCTACATATGGACAAACTGGAAAACGGGGGAATATGACCGCTATGAAGAAGGGGGATCTGTATTCATGGACTACCGGAATTACCTGAAAGACCAGAACATCATTCTCTACGGCCATCATTTCGCAAGGGACTGGGATCCGGAAGGCAGAAAGCAGTTCACACCTCTGGATCTGCTGCTGAGCAAGGAAAACTACGAGGAGAACAAAAGCCTGAAGCTGGTCCTGGACAACGAAATACGCTCCTATGTTGTCACACATGTCTTTACGATCGATATCGAGAACGACTACGAGATTCAGATCACCAGAACAAACATGAACGAGGATTTTTCCGGCAACAGGGAACCAAGATTCTTTCAGGAGTTCATTGGCTATATGGACAGGATTGCCAGATACGATACAGGAGAATCGCTTTCTGATGACGACAGGATACTGACTCTGATCACGTGCCTGGAACACCAGCCAAGATACAGGCAGATCGTTGTATGCAAGGAGGTCTCGGATGAGGTCTACGATCCGGCATAAAGTGTAGCAAGTTGCTACAAATTTGGAATTATGGAACTGAAAGATTACAAGAAAAAAGACTTTAGGCCTTTCTGCATCGAGGAGATCAAAGAGGCATTCAGGCAAGGCATTGATCCCTTGCTGATCGAACTGTATATGAACGATACCGATCTGGACAACATGCAGCTGAGACAGATCCGCTTGGGCCTGGAATCTGGGATCGATGTTTCCACATACGCCCGGAAAACCATGTTTCCTAAAGACATGGAACAAATACGACTGAGGCTGCAACAGGAAAAGGAAAGCAGAGATCTGGAAAAGGAAGAGCAGGAACAAATTGAAAAGCAAAGGAAGAAAGGGGAACTGCAAAAGCTCAGGCTAAGCAACACGCTCAATGTTTTTCGGATTCTGATGATGCTTGCGATATTGGGCGTTTCAGCGCTTCTTTTTATCGGATTCAACTACGCATATGAACTTTATCGCCAGGACCTTTTTATTGAATTCGGGAATGATGCGGTCACTCTAGAATGCGGAGAGCCTTTCGTACCGGAAGATTATGTCGTCTCCCGTTCCGAGGGTGACGGCATCCTTTTCATCTGTCCGTCGCTCAGTACTGATGAGCT
Source organism: Erysipelotrichaceae bacterium (assembly GCA_017418585.1). Lineage (GTDB taxonomy): Bacteria > Bacillota_I > Bacilli_A > Erysipelotrichales > Erysipelotrichaceae > Colivicinus. The sequence continues at coordinate 4,143 of JAFONG010000204.1, forward strand.
TGGCGAGTTTACGGTGACATATCAGCTTAGCAATGGCCTTAAATCTATCAGAAAGGATCTGAAGATCAAGGTCATCGATTCAATAGCGCCTGTTCTGACACTGGCCGATGAAGAGGTTGCTTTGATCAGGAATGAAGAAAAGTTTATACCCGAAGATTATATAAAAGAGATCCGTGAC
>JAFONG010000034.1 GCA_017418585.1 Erysipelotrichaceae bacterium
AACACGAACATCAGGAATACCCAAAGAGCGTTAATAGGACTGTCCCAGGCAGGATATTCTATGGCGTTGAACAATCCCATCACACCCAGAGGCAAAGCAAAGATCCAGTAACCCATTCCGACCTTGATGACATACCAGGTCGAATTGTAGCTGGCTGCCAGAGTCTTGTCTCCCGAGATCTGATACAGGAAAAAAGTCATGGCGCCGCACAGCAGCGTCCTCAAAATGAAGGCTTCAAGGTGCGTGCTTGTATGGATCGTTTTAATACATACCATCGCATAAACGATGGCTACTGTCGCAGTGACGAGCGGATGTTTTTTCAGAAACAGAATATATCTTTTTAACATGTCTGTATTCTCCTATGGCATTATTCTGCCAGATGTTTCAGTGCGTTATATCAGGAAAGCATTGCGATAAACTGTCTCAGAGATGATGGACGCTTTAATTCTGTTTTCTGATATTGGTCAGCGCCAGCATGACCGACAGCTTTCCGTATTCGAAGGACAGCCCGCCCTGCATGTACAGGGCATACGGCGGAACGACCGGAGCATCCGCACTCAGTTCGATCGTGCTTCCCTGGGTGAAAGCGCCGCAGGCCATGACTTCATCAAACGGATAGCCGGGCATCGGTGCCGGCAGGACCTTTACAAATGAATCGATCGGGGAGGATTCCTGAATGCCCTGGGTAAACAGAACAAGATCCTGTTCATTTCCCAGTTCTACCGTCTGGATCAGATCGGTCCGTTTCTCATCGTATCTTGGAGATACGTTTTTATATCCCAGCTTCTCCAGCATGTAGGCGGTAAACGCGGCAGTCTTCAAAGCGCCTCTTACCGCATTCGGTGCCATGAAGATTCCCTTGAAGAAAGAATTGTTCAGGTTGAAATTGGCTCCCTGGTCCTTGCCGATACCTGGGGCGGAAAAGCGGTCAGCCACCATGGCGATCAAATCTTTTCTGCCGGCGATATATCCTCCGGTTGAAGCGATACCTCCACCGAGATTCTTCATCAGTGAACCGACGACGATATCCGCTCCGACATGTCCCGGTTCTCTTTCTTCCACCAGCTCACCGTAACAGTTGTCGACCATGATGATGACTTCACTGTTAACTTCTTTGATCTTTCTGATCAGCCGTTCTATCTTGCCGATACACAGGGAAGCTCTTTGCGAATAGCCGCGGGATCTTTGTATCTCGACCAGCCTGACGTCTTTTCTATTTAATCTATCCAGAATCTTCTTTTCGTCGAATTCGTTGCCGATCAGATCGATCTGTTCATAATCGACCCCGCAGGCTTTCAGGGATTGCGAAGAGTCTCCACAGATGCCGATCATTTCCTGCAGAGAATCGTAAGGCATACCCGTGAGAGAGATCATCGTATCGCCATGCTTCAAAAGGGCAGAGAACGTCAGATACAGCGCGCTTGTTCCGCTCATGATCTGCGGTCTGACCAGGGCATCCTCGCATCCCAGAACGGTCGCGAAGATCTTCTCCAGCTTGTCTCTTCCCGGATCGAAGTTGCCGTAACCGTTGATATCGGCAAAATCCGTATACGAGACTCTGTTTTCAATAAAAGCCGAAAGAATTCTGTCCGAATTCAAAAGACAGATCCTGTCGATATCCTGATAGATATCCTTCAGTTCTTCATCGGCCTTATCCGCCAGTTCAAGTATTTCTCTGTCTATCTTTTCTAGAATCATAATCGGACCTCTTGTCATCAATATTATATCTTTTTACAAAAAGATTGAGATCACTTTAGATCTCAATCTCTATGTTATGTACAGGTTCAAAGTCGATGACCTTGACCTTTGTGATGTAGTCGGCGATGATTTCGACGACATTGCGCTGTATCTCCTTTACGGTTTCGGCTTCCTTCAGCATCGTAAATCCTCCGCCTCCGGATGCCCGGTAGTTGTTGATGCAGAGCGTGAATTCGTCGTCTTCTTTGATATCCTTTCCGTTTCGCGTCAGTCTGGTGATTCTTTGTCCTGCCGGATTGGATACCCTGATCGTATATTCGACTCCGTCCAGCATGTCGTAGTTGAAATGCAGAGGCGTAGGGAAGTCGTGGTGTTTTTCGACGATGATCTTTCCATTCTCGACGTCCCAGAATTCCGCGCACTTTTCCAGATATTCCTTCAGGATCTTTCCTGTGACTTTCTTGACCACAAGCGTATTCGGGAAGACATAGGTCGACACTAGATCGCGCATCGTGATCTGCTTCCTGAATCCCCTGGCATGCAGAAAGAGGGCATTGCCTGAAATATCGGCACCGCTGCAGTCTTCACAGACTCTGTTCAGGAAAGTTATGACCTGCGATTTGTGCAGCCGGGCATCGTCTTCATCGATGATGTTAAGATCGATCGCCGTTTCACCCAGAGGCTGATCCAGCCATTTCTGACATTCCTCTTCTTCCTCTTTTATGAAAGACAGGATATCCTCATCGGCAACATCATCGGTATCCAGAAGTTTCGCAACAATACCGTTGTCATCGATCTCCACCAGAGCGATCTGTCTTCCCTCATGTGCAGGCTGAATGAAGACGGTATCCTTCAGTTTTCCCTCCATCGGATGATGCTGGTGTCCGCAAAGCAGTACGTCTATCCCTTCGATCTCGCTGCAAATGCGGTAGCCCTGGTTCTCCGACGTCTGGACTTCCGTCTCTTCCCCGGTCAGCGGATCCTTTTCCAGTCCGCCGTGATAGACACCGACAATGTAGTCGGCGTTTTCCTTTTCCCTGATTTGAGAAACGGCATTCTTTGCACATTCAAAAGCATCCAGGAATTCCAGATCCCTGATGTTTTCTTCCTTTTCCCAGTTTGGAACAAAATGGGTCATGACGCCAAACAGGGCAATCTTCTTTCCGTCAATATTTAAAATGCGGTAAGGCTTAGACAGCGGCTTTCCCTGATAGAGCACGTTGGCCGTGATGCATGGCATCTTCAAAGTATCCATATGATCGAAAAGAACCTCTTCGCCGAAGTTGAAATCATGATTGCCGAGATTGTAGAAATCATAACCGGCCATGTTCATGAGATTTGAAAAAGGGTTGTTTCTGTCTCTATTTTTATGAAAATGATAATAGGAAAGCGGCGATCCTTCCAGCATGTCGCCGTTGTCGATCACGATCGTGTTCTCGTCTCTAAGTCTGTTGATCAGATGAGCCGCCTTGGCCAGTCCGATCTTCTCTTCTTTTCCCGTCGCATAGCTGTATGGCGTAATACAGGCATGGACGTCGGATGTCATCAGGATCCGGATCATTCTTCTTCTACTTCTTCAAACACTTCAATCAGTTTCCGCTGATATCTCTTTCCGTCGATTTCGGTCAGATCCCTGCCCTTGCAGTTCTGGAAAGAAGTGACAACTTCTTTACCGTCGATCTCGACAAGTCTGGCCTTGAACAGGAAGTCTTTCCATGCCGCGAATCCGTACCTCGGTTTCGCAAAGGAACGGGCATGTTTCCAGTATCCGCCGTAGACGTTTCTTCCATCCTTTGTATGAAGCGCCCAGTCGCAGTTCATGATGCCGCAGCCCCAGTGGTCGGAACCTCTGACAAC
>JAFONG010000205.1 GCA_017418585.1 Erysipelotrichaceae bacterium
GAAGACGTTTATCGGGACCGTATTTCAGATAAAGATGATCGCCGATGTATTCGCAACGGATCTTGCTATCATAGAGCGCCGAAACATCGTCGCTGAAGCGTTCTTTAAAAGAAGGATCATTCCTGTAGAGAACATCGTAGGATCTTTGATTCCTGAAGAAGACGAAAGCGTCGGCGTATTCGAATGCCAGAGAAGGATCGTGGATGCTCATGACGACCCGTCTGTTTTCTTTTTGCGTGTATTCTTTTAAAAGACTTAGAAAGCCGTGCTGTCTGATCAGGTCCAAAGAGCTGACCGGTTCATCCAGAACCATGATACCGCTGTCCTGGAAGATCGCCCGCGCCAGATAGATGAGACGTCTCTGACCGTGGCTCAGGGTTTCCAGTCTTCTGTCGGAAAGCCGTAATGCGTCAAGTTTTTTCAGAATATCCAGGGCTTTCTTTCGGTCGTTTTCATCCGGACCTTTGAAGGGATCCTGCCTGTTGATGCCGCCCATGCAGATGAAATCGGAAACGCTCATGACGATGCTGTCGTCGTTTTCCTGCGGCACATAGGAAAGAAGTCTTGAACGTTCCTGATCATTCTGTGTGTCTATGTTCTGACCGTCTATGAGAATACTTCCCTTGTCCGGTTTCAGCAGGCCAAGCAGCAGCTTAATGAATGTGGTCTTACCTTCTCCGTTGAGTCCCAGAAGCGCCGTGACGGGCCTCTGTTCAAGCGAAAAAGACAGTCCGTCAAAGACCTTGTTGCTGTGATAGGCAAAAGACAGATCATCGATACGGATCATAGATATCCCTTTCTTTTTGTCAGCAGGAAAACAAACAGTACGATTGCTCCTATGGATGAAGTGATGATGCTGACGGGAAGCTCGGCGCTTGTCAGGGTTCTGGCAAGGGTATCCGAAAGAAGAAGTATCGCTGCACCGACAGGCATGGACAACAGCAGCGTTTCTTCAAAGGATGATCTAAACAGGAGAGAAACGATGTGCGGCGTCAGCAGGCCGATCCAGGAAACGATGCCGCTGACGGAAACGGATGCGGCTGTAAGCAGGGTGGACAAGGCGATACAAAGACGGTTCAGTCTTTTGATATTAACACCCAGTGTCTGCGCTTCTTCTTCGTCTAGAAGCAGAGCCTTTAAGCGGAAACGGTACAGGAACGTAAGAAAAAGAGCAGGCAGTACGATAACGGCGGTGCTCAGCAGGCGTCTGCGGTTGATCAGGGAAAATGAACCCATCAGCCAGTAGTCGATGACTGCCAGCTGAGTCGTTGGATCAGCCAGATATTTGAAAGCCATTACTGCCGAATTGGCCAGCGCTCCGCTTATGATGCCCGCCAGCAGAAGACTTGTACGCTTTCCTGTTCCGATCAGGCGTGAGAGGAAAAGGGAAAACAAAACGGCGATGATTCCGCCCAAGAAAGAAAAGGCCTGTCTGAAAAGAAATGTATCATGCAAATACAGAATGGCGATAATGGCACCGATCGATGCTCCGCCGCTGACTCCAAGCGTATCCGGAGATACGAGCGGATTGTGGAAACAGCTCTGATACAGATAACCGGATACGGCCAGAGCCATTCCGCAGAGAACGACTTCCACGCTTCTGACCAGACGGACATTATAAAAGATATTCGCATTCATCGTTCCGGACTGACTGCCAGCAAGAATCGAAAGGATGTCTGTCAGGTTCAGATCATATCTGCCCAGAGTCAGCGAAACAAGAAAACACAGAACCAGAAATGAATATGCAATTAACAGCTTCCTAGAAGTCATCATTGCTTAGGCTTAGATCATAGTACGTTTTATAGAAGGCAAGCGCTTCATCAAGATACCTGTCAGGAGCGACAAGATCCGGATGCAGGATTCCGGCCATCCAGTAGAGACCCAAAGCGGATGACGGCTGCGGATAGTCCCAGGCTTCGATTGCCGAAGGGATCATGAAGATCTTGTTTTCCTTCACGGCTCTAAGATCTTTCAGCGTCTCGTCGTTCATCAGATCGTCGATGCCGTACTCCGCATAGTTGACCACAAATATGTACTCCGGATCCCACTGCAGAAGCTGTTCAACGGATACATCGGTCCATTTGTCTGAATCAAGGGAAGCGGTAACGCATTCGCCGCCGGATATCTTCACCATCTCGCTCTGGTACATCTTTCCTCCGCAGGTATGAAGCCAGGATGAATCGCCCGCAACATAGACGGCAGGACGTTCAGCGTTTTCTGTCAGCGAGGATACTTCACTGACGATGCCGTCATAGTATGCAATAAGCTGCGTTGCCTTTTCTTCTGTGCCGCAGACCTTGCCGATGATCATGATCAGCTCGTTGAATCTGTCGTAGCTTTCCGGATCGACAACGATGCTCGGTATGCCAAGATCACCCAGCACTTCAGCTGCGTCTTTCTGCTTCTTCGGCAGGAAAACCACATCCGGTTCCAGCTTGGCGATCTCTTCGATGTTGATCTCCTTGCCAGAACCGACACCCGGAAGATCCAGCATCTCCTTGGCTGCCAGTTTGTACAGCTGACGGGAATTGGCTTTCAGTTCAACACCTACGATCCTGTCTTTCAGTCCCAGCGTCAGCAAAGAAGCGGTAACCAGGTAATAGGTAGAAACCACTTTTTCAGCCGGTTTTTCCAGAACAACCTGACGTCCGATCTGATCCGTGATCTCGATGGATGTATCGGTTTCCTGAGGTTCCGGTTCTTTTTGGGCATTACAGCCCGCAAGGTTCAAAACAAGAAATAGACTAAGCAGTATCACCAGTATTTTCTTCATATTCGGTTCTCCTATGGCGTTATATTTTTAAAAATATAACCATCGGTTAAACAATAACATATTTTTTTCATATATACTATAGATACGAATGTACAGGCTTAAGATGAATTCCATACTGACGGATGAAAAAGACGAAAAGTTCTTTGGCAACGGTCCGCTGTATCTTCTGGAGGGAGTCAAAAAATACGGCTCTCTTTCAGCCTCCGCCAAGGCAATGAACATGTCTTATTCCAAGGCTTTTAAGCTTATTAGAAGAAGCGAAGAAGCGCTTGGTTTCAGGCTCCTGGACTCCGTATCGGGTGGCAAGGACGGAGGATCTTCCGTCTTAAGCAATAAAGGAGAAACATTTCTCTCAATCTACAAGGACTACGCCACAGCCAACAGGCTCTACGGCGAGAGCCGTCTGGACGATCTGTTTGTGAATGACGATCTTGACGGCATCGGTATCGTCGTTCTGGCTTCAGGGAAAGGGAAACGGTTTGAAGAAAACAAGCTGCTTTATAAGATCGGCAATCAGCCGATGATCAGGTATCTGCTGAATACGCTACTTCCGATCAAAGACAGCTGTGTCGTTTCTACGATTCACAGAGAAATCGAAGAGATCGGAATTGAATTGGGATATAAAACGGCCATGCACAAAGAGGAAACTCTGAGCGATTCGATCCGCTACGGTCTGTCGCTGCTGAAAGAAGACAGTGCCACGGTCTTTGTCCAGGCGGACCAGCCGCTGCTGAGTCTGACCTCTCTCATGCGGCTGACAGAAGCCTACAGAAAAGATCCGGAAGCGGTATACAGGCTTTCTTACGGAGACAGGAAAGCTTCGCCGGTGCTCTTCCCTCCCAGGTATTTCACGAAACTGCAGGAACTGGAAGGAGAGGAAGGTGGATCCGCTCTGTTTAAGAAAGAGAAAGATATCCGCATCGAAGCCGTTGAAGCACTGTTTCCATGGGAGATCTGGGACGTGGATAGAAAAGAAGATCTGCCTCACTTTGAAGATCTGATCAGATATCTGGGAAAGGAATAAGATGATCCGTTTTGAAAAATACGAAAGAGTAAAATCCGTTGAAGAGGCATACCGGCTCAATCAATCGCTCAAAAACGTCGTAGCCGGAGGCATGATGTGGCTGCATCTTTCGAAAGCCGAATACGATACGCTGATCGATCTGTGCGATCTTGGTCTGGATCAGATCGAGGAAGAAGAGAAATATCTGAAGATCGGTTCGATGACGACGCTGTCTCAGCTGGAGAACAGCGGACTGATAAAAGAATACTTCGGATCGGCATTCGAAGACTGTCTCAGGCACATCGTTGGCGTACAGTTCAGAAACAGCGCCACGATCGGCGGAAGCATCGTTGCCCGTCTGGGGTTCTCCGATGTCATTACGCTTCTGCTGCCGCTGGATGTCCGGCTGGTCTTTTATGCACAGGGAACGATCTCTCTGAAAGACTTCCTGACAAACAAACCGCAGCGGGATATCTTGGAATACATCCTGATCCCGAAAAAGAAAAAAGCGATCCGCTTTGAGTCGGTAAGAAAGACCTATACCGATCTGCCGGTACTGAACGTCTGCGGAGTCAGGGAAGAAGATGGCTTCCTTTTTGCGGTCGGTTCAAGACCGGGAACGGCAGTACTGGCAAGAGAAGA
>JAFONG010000035.1 GCA_017418585.1 Erysipelotrichaceae bacterium
GGCGCTCATGACGTATGTCGGCGGATAGCCCTGCCTGATCTTGCCGGTGCTGTTGAGCATGTCCAGGTCCTCTTTGGTCCAGCCCTTCGGCAGCAGATCGTTCAGCAGCCGGGCAGCGGTTCCTTTTCTGGTGTATTCCTGATGATAGAGGCCGCAGTTCAGTGCAATGGCATTGAACCGGAAACCTTCAGGCGTATCGATGCGATAGTGTTTCGCATACGCTTCGTCGTTCAGCATCGCCGCATAGACGGAAAGCAGATGTCCTCCCGCAGAGTCGCCTACGGCGAAAACGTTGTTCGTATCGAAACCGTAGGCATCAGCATTATCAATGACCCATTTGATGACGGCATTGGTGTCTTCGATCTGGGCGGGATACTTGTGTTCCGGTGCCAGCCGGTAGGAGTAGTTGACGACCGCAAAACCTCTCTGCGCCAGAGACATGCAATAGAACTGATAGGTTTCCTTGGTTCCGTATACCCAGCCTCCGCCGTGAACGGAGACGATGACCGGCAGCTTTCCTTTCGCATCTTTCGGACGGTAGACATCCAGGAGCTGATACTTCCTGTCCGGACCGTAGGAGATGTCGTCGAAACGTTTTACGTCTTCCGGCGTTTTCAGTCCGGCGTCCCTTTTCCGATCACCCCTTCCGAAGTCGTAACGGATATACATGCTCAATAATGACATGGCGCTCCTCCTCTATTCCCACCTGAGAATTTCTTCCAGAGTTCTGGCGAATTCGCTTAAGCCTTCTTCGTCTTCCCTGGAGAATCTGTCAAACACAGGAGAGTCGATATCCATGACGGCGACCACTTTTCCCTTTGAATGTAAAGGGATGACGATCTCGGAATTGGATGCGCTGTCGCAGGCGATATGACCCGGGAACTGATGAACATCCGCTACGACCTGGGTCTCGTCCTTTTCCATTGCCGTTCCGCATACTCCTTTTCCTTTTTCGATCCGGACGCAGGCGAACTTGCCCTGGAACGGCCCAAGGATCAGATGATCGTCTTCTACAAGATAGAATCCTGCCCAGTTCAGATCGTCCATTCCTTCATACAGGATTGCGCCGGCATTGGCCAGTACTGGCATATAACGATCGGATATTTCCGCCAAAGAACGGATCTGTTTACACATCAGATGATAGTCGCTTTGTTTCATGGCTTTTTCCTCATTCTTGTTTCAATTATAATACATGTGAAGGGTTTATCCTTAACGCAGGCTCATGATCGATTCAGATTTCAGAACATATACATATCCCGACGGAAACATTCAGCGCATAGAATGCGTCCGTTTTGACGGCTGGAAGGATCTGGACTTTCTGATTCCTGAACAATCCAGAGAAGCGTTTCAGGGCGTTGTTTCGCTGTACCGGGATTTCTTTATGCCCAGACTTTCCTTGATTGAAGGAAGAGTAGTTCTGTTTCGGGTTCCGGATGATCTGAAGCTTCCCGAGTCTTTTATGAACGGTGCGGATGAGCTGTTCTATGACAGAACGGCTGCCGTTACCGCAATGTTCAGGAAGAATGTGTCTTATAAGAAGAAGAGGATGTCTTTTTCTGATCGAGATACGGAAGACGTCTATCGTCAACTGAAGCAAAGAGGATGTCTTGATGAACTGGATGGAAAGCTTTCAAAGATCCGTTTTCTTCCTGTCGGAGATACGATGGGTTATCTCTCGCAAAGCAGAAAGGACGCAAAGCTGAA
>JAFONG010000206.1 GCA_017418585.1 Erysipelotrichaceae bacterium
ACCCGTCTCATACAGTATGTTGTCATCTTCCATGCCGTTGAGTTCAAGGAATATCCTTTCAACATGGTAGTTTCTGTCTATCTCTTTCTGTTTCTCAATCGTCAGATCCTTGATGGAATCCATGTAGATGACCTGCGAATTAGTTGCTTTCAGAAACTTCTCGTCATAGATCACATCGCCCTGTTCAAAACAGATGATCAGAGAAGGTTCTCCTTCGTTGAAACGGGGATTGTACAGCGTTTCCTTGATCGCCTGAGTCTTGCCAGAATCCAGAAAACCGGAAAAGACATATACCGGTTTAATCATGGAACAGCTCCTCAAAGAGTCCGTGATCGATATCCGTACCAATGACTGAGACCAATGTTTCTTCTTTCTTTGATCCGGTGAAAATATGGTATTCATTCAGCACATAGTTGAAATACAGCATTCCTTCTGTACCGAATACGTAACCCTTGATACGGATGATGTCTTCCGGAATATCGCTTAAAGCTCTGGCCAGTTCTTCTTCACTGTAGTGATGTCTTGGATGCAGGATCATGTTCCTGAACGGTTCGTCATCGTCATCATCATCGTGATGGTGATAATGTTCATGATCATGATGATGGTGCTCATGGTCATGGTGATGATGTTCATGGTCATGTTCATCTTCCTCGATCTTAGGAAGCAGGTCTCCTCCGGATACGATGATATCCAGCAGTTCTTCAATGGAATACTCTCCGACAGGCTCAGATACGATCTGCGCTTCCGGGTTCAGTTCCTTTGCAATGGAAACCGCATTCTGTATGGTCTCTCCGTCTGCGACATCTGTATGGGACAGAATGATCGCATTCGCAGACTTGACCTGATCATCGAAGTACTCCTTGAAATTCTGATGATACTTTCTGCAGGTCTTGACATCCACGATGCAGATATGGGAAACGATGCGGAAATCGTCGTCTCTGCGGATCACGTTGATGATTTCCGAGAGCTTTCCCACGCCTGAAGGTTCAATCAGCAGGTCCGTTACACCCATGTCCTCGATCTCTTCCAGGGCATCCTCAAAATCGCCCTGAAGCGAACAGCAGATACAGCCGTTGTTTATTTCTCTGATCTTCAGCGAACTGTCAAAAAAGGCGCTGTCAACACCGACTTCACCGAATTCGTTCTCCAGAAGCATAACTTTATCGAATTTCTTTTCCTTAAGCAGTTTCTGAATGAAAGTTGTCTTTCCTGCGCCTAAGAAACCTGAAACGATATAAACATTAATCATAGTCTTCACCTTCCTTTATTCTCTTAAAAACGATTTCATCGTATCCCGATTCAGGATCGAATTCCCGTTTTGTTTCGTATTCTTCCAGAATACCCAGAACCAGCTCGCAGGTCGTATTGATCAGACAGCCTTTCTCCAGATGACCGCCGATGCAGCTGCCCTTTTCATCCGCCAGAGAGACATGAATATGCGCCTTGCCCCTGGATACCGTTCCGGTCAGAGAAACGATCTCGAAGTCTTCTTCTCTTTCCAGATATTCGGCAGCGTTTGCCAGACGGATCTTCATCCGGTAGACGCATCCTACGCCGCTCAAGACGACGGCAGTATTGACATGCAGATCTTTGCACTTTTCTTCAATACTCTGACGGAGATCATCTCCTCTTCTCAATCTGAAAGCCAGTTCTCTCATGGTTATATTCTATCATCTCTGGATAGTGATGATAAGCAAATTACACAGTAAAAGAAAGGAGATCCAATGATCTCCTCTTATTGTTTCTGTACGCCGATCCGTTTCAGTGAAGTGTTGTTTTCGACTCTGGCGATCTTCTTCTTGACCTTGGTCGAGAAGATGATTCCCGCATAAGGCGCCAGATCGATCGCAATGGAATTCGGCAGACCATGCGCCTTTACCTTCTTTGATCTGAGCGGTTTAAAGTTGCACATGTTGCATCCGGAATAGATATCCTTTTCCGTATTGATCAGTTCGGTATATGTTCCTGTAAAAGGAACGCCGATCCGATAATCGGTATAGGAGATCGGTTTCATGTTCAGAACAATCAGGAAACAGTTGTCTTCGTCGTATCTGGTATAGATGTAGACGGACTGCTTGTAATTGTCGGCATCGATCCATTTGAACGACAGCGGATCATAGTCGTAGGAATAGAACGCCTTGTAGGACAGGTAAATATGACACAGATCCCTGAACAGCCTGTTGAACGAATCGTGAGCCGGATACTGCAGCAGATGCCAGTCCAGACCTCGGGATTCATCGAATTCCCGGTACATCGCAATGTCGTTTCCCAAGAAATTCAGTTTCTTTCCCGGATGAGTAAACATGTACAGGAAGAGGTTGCGGCACTGTTTAAACTGATCCTCGTAGTTGCCCCACATCTTGTCGATGATGGTCTTCTTGGAATGGACGACTTCATCATGTGACAGAGGCAGAATGAACTTCTCGGAATAGAAGTAGGCCATCGAGAAGGTCAGCTGGTTGTGATGATACTGCCGGTATTCCGGATCCATCTTATAGTATTTCAGGGTATCGTTCATCCATCCCAAATCCCACTTGTAGTCGAAGCCAAGTCCTTCATATTCCGTCGGAACGGTGACTTTCGGGAAATCCGTAGAGTCTTCCGCTATCAGCATGACATCAGGATGTTCCTTCTTGATCGAATAGTTGAAACGTTTTACGAATGAAAGACCAGATTCATTTCTTCCCAGATTCTTGTTTCCGTCAAAGAAGATGATATTGGAAACGGCATCCATTCTTAATCCGTCAAAATGATATTCATTCAGGAAGATATTGGCCGAAGACAGCAGATAGGAAATAACCGGTCCGGAACCCAGATCGAACTGGTAAGAACCCCACTGCGACCTGGAAATCTTCGGATCCTTGTATTCATAGCACGGTTCGCCATCGAAATTGCCTAAACCGAAAGCGTCCGTTGCGAAATGCACATAGGCAACATCCAGGATGACACCGATGCCGTTAAGATGGCATTCGTTGACAAAATCCATCAGATCCCAAGGCGTGCCGTAACGGCTGGTAGCCGACAGGAAACCTGTCGCCTGATATCCCCAGGAACCGTCGAACGGATGTTCAACAACCGGCATCATTTCAATATGGGTATAACCCATTTCCTTGACGTAAGGGATCAGCTGTTCCTTCAGCTCCCTGTAGGTCGTGAGCTCTCCTTCGTGCTTGAATCCGTTGACATGTACCTCGTAGATGTTCAAAGGATTCTCATAAGAGAATTTTCTGCTGCTCATGTATTCCTGATCGGTAAACTGATACTGGGACAGGTCATACATGACAGAAGCGTTGGATGGACGTCTCTCGCTGTAGAAAGCGTAAGGATCCGACTTGTCTGAAAAGCTTCCGTCTTTGTGATAAATCCTGAAACGGTAGGAATAGATACATTCGCAGTTCGGGATCACCAGATGCCAGATGCCTCTGTCATCGACTTTCTCAAACGGATAGAATACCTGAAATCCTTCTCTGGACATGAACACATCGATTCCGACGGCATGGGGAGCCCACAGATAAAACTCGACGCCGTCGCCAAGTCTATGACAGCCCATGTACTTGTATGCCTGTGTATCAATGCCTAAGAAGAAATAGTCCAGATTCATTTGATCAATACCCTTCTATACAGTTCTTCATATTCTCTTGCCGATTTTGCGAACGAGACATCGTATTTCATCGCATTCTTGATCAGCATCTTCCATCTTTCAGGATATTCGTAATACTGCGTATAGGCATAGTTAAACGCATTCAGGAAATCATGAACGGAATAAGGACCGAATGTAAATCCCGTTCCTGTCATTTCATATTCATTCAGCGGTTCAACCGTATCCTTCAGTCCGCCTGTCTCTCTGACAAACGGCAGCGTACCGTAACGCATGGAAATCAGCTGCGATATGCCGCACGGTTCAAACAGTGAAGGCATCAGCAGCATGTCCAGACCCGCATACATGTTGTGGGCCAGTGCCTCGTTATATCCGCAATAGTACACGAAACGACCCTTGTTTTCGTTTTCCAGCATCTTAAAGGAGTATTCATGCTTGGATTCACCTGTACCAAGGATGGCTACCTGTACATCTTTCCTCAGGATATCCTGAATGGCGCCCAATACCAGATCGGCACCTTTCTGGAATGTCAGTCTGGAAACCATGCCGATCAGTAAAGTATCCGGTTTCTCTTCCAGACCCAGCTGATACTGCAGAGATCTCTTGTTTTCTTTCTTGCCCTTCAGGTAGTTCCTGATGCCGTAATTGTAGTAGATGCTCTTATCGGTCATCGGGTTGAAGGAATCGGTATCGATACCGTTGACAATGCCGTACAGATCCGCTCCGCGATAACGCAGGATCACATCCAGCTTGTTGCCGTATTCCGGCGTCTGGATCTCCTGGGCATAGGTCCTGGATACCGTCGTAACATAGTCCGCGAATACAATACCGATTTTCATGAAGTTGCAGTAGTCATTGTAACGCAGATCGCCGTTCTCGTAGTAATGATAATCAAAGGCCAGGTAATCGAACAGGACCTTCTTGTCGTATTCTCCCTGGTAGGCAAGATTGTGGATCGTCAGAATATGCTTGATATTCCGGATCGATTCGATCGCGTTGTATCTGACCTTGCACAGAGCAGGCAGAACAGCCGCATGGTAGTCGTGTTCATGACAGATGTCCGGATAGTAATCCAGCTTGATCATCATCTCCAGTACGGCGCAGTTGTAGAAAGAAAACCTTGCCGCATCATCCGCATAGCCGTAGATACCGTCACGGTAGAAATACGTATCATTCTCAATGAACAGATACTCTACTCCCTCGTTGAAATATGAGTAGATGTTTGCTTCTTCATTGATATAACCGCTATGCACATAGATATGATCCAGATACTTCATGCCTTCGTAATACTTCTCTTTAATCGTTTTAAACATCGGCATGACGACCCGTACTTCAAAGTTCTCTTTATCGAGAGCCTTAGGCAGAGCATAAACGACATCGGCTAAACCGCCGGTCTTAACAAATGGCAGAGATTCAAAAGAAACAAACAGTACTTTAATCATTAGATCCGGTCTCCTCGTTTAATGTAAATCGGTTCTTCGTCTGTACCACGCAGATCTTTCACGTGGGTAATGATCGTGAGTCTGTCAACGACCGCATGATCCATCTTGACGTTCTTATCGATGAATGTATCAGGAAGGACGACGGAGTTCTTAACAACGGCGCCTTCCTTGATGATGACGTTTCTGCCGATAACGGAATTGATGACGGTTCCTTCGATCTGACATCCGTTGGCTACGATGGAACCCTTAACGGTTGCACCCGGCTTATACAGTGTCGGACAGGAGTCGTTGGTCATCGTATAGATCGGCCAGTCTTCATTGATCAGCCTGGTCAGTTCCTTCTCTTTCTTGATCTGCATGTTGGCATCGTAGTAGGCCTTTAATGTCGAAATGCAGGCGCAGAATCCGCGGTGCTGGTAGGCGCCGATCTTCATGGCTCTGACGCAGTCGGCCACGATATCCGAGAGAGAATAGAGGCTTGAAGTCGTGCTTGCTTCTACGACCAGCTGCTTGAATGTCAGGGTTGACATAACATAGGTTTCAAGAGAAACGTTGCCGTTCTTGTATTTGCCGCGGTTCTTATGGAACTCGGTAACTCTCTTCTTGTCATCGATGGTCAGAATATCGCCCATCAGATAGGAAGTGTCCGTATTGTTCGCGTTGTGATACAGGATCGTAATGTCGTTCTTGGACTTGATGTGATAATCCAGAAGTTCCGAGAAATCCTGCTTAAAGATGAAATGGGACGGTGCTATGACGACATAGGAAGGATTCTCTACGTCGACGAATTCCATATAGGTCTTGAAAGCCAGAATATCGACATTAAACAGATCGTTGTTGGCGAAATTGTTGTCTCCATGCAGAAGATGGATCTTGCCCTTCTTGGAGTTGATGTTGTAGCTTGTTCTGGTGATGTGTTCCACGGCAGAACGCTCTCTGTTCTTGATGTATACCTTGATGGAATCGATACCGGAGTTGGTAAAGTTCGAAAGCATAAAGTCCAGAACACGATATCTGCCTAAGATAGAAGTTGCAGAAATCGGACGGAAGTCTTCCAGCCCCTTGACATGGACATAGGAAGGTTCAAAATTCAGAATACCTAATACCTTACTCATGCTGTTCACCTGCCTTTGCAATCAGGGCTTTTGATACAAGCAGAACATCTGCCGAATCCTTCTTTCCCAATACCATACCGTCAGGAATCCTGACATCATCGGCAACCAGACATCTCGTTAACTTGGCGCCCTTACCAACAACGACATCGTTCATGATGACCGACTGATCAACCGTGGCATTTTCTCTGACTTCTACACCCGAGAATATGACGGAATGAGAAACTTTTCCGTTTACGATCGCGCCCTGGGTAATGAAGGCGTTGTCGATCACGGCATTCTCGCCGATGCACTGCGGCGTTGCGCTGGCATCGTTCGTATAAATCTTCCAGTCAGGATCGAAAAGATCCAGACCGCTGTTTTCTTTCAGCAGATCCATATTGGCTTCCCAGAGGGAATCGATGGTTCCGACATCCTTCCAGTACCCTTTGAAACGGTAAGCCTGCAGTTTCAGCTTATCGTTCAGATAGGCAGGAATGATGTTCTTGCCGAAGTCGTGTGAAGATTCGGCATTCTTGGCATCATCTTTCAGATACTTCCTCAAAGTCTTGTAGGTGAAGATGTAGACGCCCATGGACGCCAGATTGGATTTCGGCTGTTTCGGTTTTTCTTCGAATTCAACGATCTTATCGTTCTTGTCGGTATTCATGATGCCGAAACGGCTTGCTTCCTTCATCGGTACTTCGATAACGGCAATCGTTGCATCCGCCTTGGAGTCGATGTGTTTCTGCAGCATGCTTTCATAGTTCATCTTGTAGATGTGGTCACCGGAAAGCACCAGAACGTATTCGGCTTCTTCCTGATCCAGGAAATCCAGATTCTGATAGATCGCATCGGCCGTACCGTTGTACAGACCCAGACCTGTTTCATCCTTTTCTCTTGGCGACAGGACATAAACGCCGCCGCCGTTGGAATCAAGACCCCAGGTGGAACTTCTGGCACTGTAGGAACTCAGAAGAATGGACTCATACTGAACCAGAACACCGACAGTCGAGATGTGCGAGTTTGCACAGTTAGACAGTGCAAAGTCGATGATCCGATACTTGCCGCCGAAGTGTACAGCCGGTTTCGCGACCTTTTTGGTCAAATCAAAAAGACGTGAACCTCTGCCTCCTGCAAGTATCATTGCTACCATATTATTCTTTTTCATTGGAATACTCCTTAATACTAATTTTATTATACATCATCAGATCTGCATATCACTATCGAATAAGCCGATATTTCTATGCTTTGTGATCTTCTGACGCATCTTCCGTGTTCATCAAAGAGGATCTCGTAATTCTTTCCGTCCGCAAAAACGTAGTTATTCTCGAACGGATTAACAAAGATCATCAGATCGTTGAGATGATAGATCAGACAGTCGCCGAATTCCTCAAAACGGAAATCGGCATCGTCATCGGTGAAACAGCTGTGCTGCTTCCTGAAAGAGATCAGATCGGCTATGTATCTGCAGTTTTCGCTGTTTCTGACTTTCAGCTGCCAGTCCAGCTGATTGACGGTATCCAGAGAATTATAGGAGTTCCTGACACCGTTCTTGGTCCGGTAAAACTCTTCTCCGGCATGGATGAACGGAATGCCTCTGGATATCAGAACAAGGCTTAATGCCAGTCTGCATCTCTTCTCGTTGATCCATCTTGGATCGGAGGATTTGTAAAGCATCATCCTGTCGTAGAAAGTATGGTCGTCGTGACACTCCACGTAATTCACCGACTGATTATGAGCCAGATAGTGCATGTCGCAGCACAGGGACTTGATCACATTGCTTCTGATATCCCTGTTTCCGGATACATAGTGGATCATCGTATCCCGGAAATAGTCGTTGAACATCGCGACTTCCGGAAGCTTTCTGGCATTCGGGATGGATGCTCTCAGTTCTGCAGGAAGAACATCGCCCATGTCCCAGCCTTCGCCATAGACGGCAAAATCCCGCTTATAGGCACACAAAAGACTTCTGATCTGATTGACTGTTTCAAAATCCAGAATCCCCATCAGATCCATCCTGATTCCATCGATGTCGAACAGTTCCAGATAACGCAGTGTCATCTCCTTCAGATATTCTCTGACGAAAACATCTTCCGACCTGATCTCGCTTCCGCACATCGTACCCTGGGCAAGCTTTCCGTCTTCCATGTAACGGAAAACATGACCCGGAAGCATCTTCTCAAGGTCAAAGCGGTGAATGCTGTATACATGATTGAAAACCACATCCAGCACGACACGGATATTATGAGAATGCAGGACATTAACCGCGTACCTTAATTCATTGACATAGGCATACGGATCGCCCTGATCGTAGACGTAATCCTTCTTGACATAGTTGTAGGCCAGAGGATTGTAGCCCCAGTTGTATTCGGTCTTGTCGTTGTCAAAATCCATGACCGGCATCAGCTGCAGATGGGTGATCCCCATATCGACGAGATGGTCCAGTCCGATCGCTTCTCCTTCGTATCTTAAGCCTTCTTCCGTGAAGGCCAGGAATTTCCTTGGATATTTTCCGGTAAAGGAAGGGCTGCTGGAGAAATCCCGGACGCTGCATTCATAGATGATCATGTCCCGGCATTCTTCCGGCATGACAGTTTCTTTCAGGAACTTGTCCGGATTCAGGACGATCGAATCGTTCTCTTCTGACAAATACGCAAAAGGATCCCTA
Organism: Erysipelotrichaceae bacterium; assembly: GCA_017418585.1. GTDB lineage: Bacteria > Bacillota_I > Bacilli_A > Erysipelotrichales > Erysipelotrichaceae > Colivicinus. The sequence goes on from JAFONG010000206.1 coordinate 8,803, forward strand.
AAACAGAGACCCTTTTCGTTTCTGTAATGATATCTTTCCAGTTCCAGATCACCGCCTAAGGCAATCTCAAAGACATAACCGTTTCTATGCATCTGATAGGCATGGTTCCTGATAATGAGCTCCATGTTTTCATATTCCGGAGCAAAAACCCGAAAAACCGTCCTATCCGGCTGATATATGCTTCCTAAAGTCCTGATATTAAAATCACTGATCGTATATTCTCTCATTATCGATAATCTTCTAGTTTGTTCTTGGCTTCCAGGGAATCGATGATACCCATGACGATCTTCTCGATCTTGCTGCCCTTGGAATAATCGGCTTTCACCGCAAAAGTGGCGCGTTTATCCGTATACAGTTTCTCTGCCCGGTTGCGTTTGGAATCATCACCGAACACGGCAATGGTGGTACCGCCGTTCTGCTGAACGACCTTCATGCTAGGAACATCCGTACTCCCGTCTCCGAAATAGACCATGTTCTCCAGCGGAATGTATTTCTGCGATTCCGGAGTGGAGCTGTTCAGATCTTCGTCGTTGGTTTCTTTCAGAACGCCCTTGTTGATCCTGAACAGATACTGGGTCTTCATCGTATAGTTGACGGCTCTGGATGGCCACAGGACTTTTCCTTTCTCGTCATAGGCATAGGTGCAGGCATAGATCTTCTTGAATTCCGAAGCGATCTGGGTGCCCTTGATGATATCCGTCAGACCGGAAGAAATGATGTAGTGTTCCACATTCACATGATGCTTCTTTCCATAGTCGTTGATCCGCTTGAACCAGGTCTTGACTCCCTTGTACAGTTCAACGTATTTTCCTTCTTCAATCAGCTGTTTCTGGGTCAGATCCGGATTCTTTCTGATCATCATGTACATGTAGGAAAGAATGGAATCGCAGTTGTGTTTCTGCGAAAAGACGCCGCATTCATTCCAGAAATCGGCAGGATTCTCATAACCCAGGGATTTGATGTAGTGGAATTCCTGCATGTCTTTCGGAGAAAGGGTTTTATCGAAGTCATAGATCAATGCCAGTTTTCCGTTTTTCATACGACTTTATTATAACAAAAAAGGTACCTGTTTGTTTGCATCAGTACATAAAAAAAGAGGACTAGTCCTCTATTTCGTTCAGATTCTTGATCGCCTCGACGTAGATCTCGATCTGCTTCTTGAAATTCTCCAGATTCAGGGATTCGTTGGCATCGTGAATGTGGTTGTCCTCTCCCGCGAATTCGCAGCCGAAAGCGATACAGTTGTGGATAGCCTTGGCATACGTACCTCCGCCGATGGCTTCCATTTCACTCTGCTTATCTCCGGTAACGTCTTCGTAGGCTTTCTTTAAGGCCTTGATCATCGGGGTATTGATGTCGAAGTAAAGCGGTTCAACCAGCTCCCTGATACGCAGCTCATTGTTTTCATCGGCAAAATTCATCAGTTCACAGACTTTTTCGCTAGTCGTCATGACCGGAAAACGCATGTCCAGACTCATGCGGATCTCATCATCTTCCTTTGAAATAACACCGAAGTTGATGGATGTATTCGATACGCTGTCTTTGATTTTCTCGAAACCCGCCAGTTCGCCATGGACCATCAGAGCAAAATGCTCATGGAACCATTTGACGAAACTGTCGTCGAAGCCGGATGCATACAGCGCTTCCAGGAGATGGGAAATGGCATTGACGCCCAGATCAGGCGTGGATGCGTGCGCAGCTACGCCGTAGACCGTGATCTTCACGTTGCCATCGTGTATGATGTCGTATTTCACGTTATGTTCATCCAGAAAGCTCTTGAACTTTTCTTCATCGAAAGAAGCTTCCGGCACAACGGCATTCACCCTCTTGCAGACGACGTTGGAAGCTTCTCCACCTTTGATATCGATGATCCTGCTGCCGTGTGCCGCGACCAGAGCCATGTACATGCCCTTCTCCGCATAGATGCCGGGGAAGTTCCCGTCCGGTGTGTAACCGTAATCGATGTGGCCTTTCTTTTTCACATAGTGGGCGATACATGCTGAACCGGTCTCTTCATTGCATCCCAGAATCAGTCTGACTCTTTTCTTGAACGGATATTTCTCGTCGATCAGATATTTCAAGGCATACATCGAAGCAACGGCTCCGCCCTTGTCGTCCGATACGCCTCTTCCATATACAAATCCATCCTTTTCAACCATTTCGAACGGATCCGTATTCCAGCCTTCTCCTGCCGGTACAACATCCAGATGGGCCAAAATGCCGATCAGCTTATCCCCCGATCCAATCTCGCCATAGCCGCAGTAATAGTCGAGATTCTCGGTCTTCAGACCTTTCTCTTCCATCAGCTGCAAAGCCTTGTCCAATACTTTTCTATTCGTTGAACCGAAAGGTTTTTCATCATCGGAATAAACCGAATTATAGGATACCAGCTCTTTCAGGTCCGCTTTCATGTTTTCGAAATTCGCTTCAATAAACTCTTTTACCAGCATCTTCTATTCCTCCATAATCAGTCCGATCGGACAATGATCGCTGCCCTGAATCTCATCGTAGATCAAACTGTCTTTTACTCTATCCATCAGTCTGTCGGATACCACAAAATAATCGATCCTCCAGCCCACGCCTCTTTCTCTAGCTCTGGTCCGGTACGACCACCAGGTGTACTTCACTTTATCGGGATAGATCTTTCTGAACGAGTCGGTAAAGCCGCTGTCCAGCAGTCTGCCGAACTTTTCTCTTTCCTGATCGGAGAAACCGGCAGAAAAATGATTTTCATCCGGATTTTTCAGGTCAATCTCGTTATGGGCGACATTCAGGTCACCGGTATAGATGACCGGCTTCTTCTGATCCAGCTTCATCAGATGGGCACGCAGATCGTCTTCCCAGTGCATCCTGTAGTCGATGCGCTTAAGGCCATCCTTGGAATTTGGTACATATGCACATACGAAATAGAAATCTTCATACTCCAGAGTGATGACTCTTCCTTCTCTGGGGTGATCCTCTCCTTCGATGTCGAAGGAAACAGACAAAGGTTCCTTCTTGGTCAGAACCATCGTTCCGGAATATCCCTTCTTCTCTGCTGAATTCATGTAACGGATATAGCCGTCAAAGATATAGAACAGCTGATCCTCCTGCATCTTCGTCTCCTGAAAAGCCATGATGTCAGGATCTTCTTTTTCCAGAAAAGGAAGCAGTTCCCCCTTGGACATCACCGCTCTTAAACCATTTACGTTCCAGCTTATCAGTTTCATATTTCTCTCGTCAGCTTTCTTAAGTAATTCGCTTCTTCACTGTTCAGATAAGGCAGCAGCGTTTCATAAACCCGGTCATGGTATGCGTTCAGAATGCGTCTTGTACGTTCATCCAAGTAACGCGGATCGATCAGCTTCAGATCAAACGGGATCATGGTCAGAGTTTCGAATCTCAGGAATTGCCCGTATTCATTCTTTTCATCACTTACGCATAGCAGCATGTTCTCGCAGCGTATTCCGAATCTTCCTTCAAAATAGACGCCCGGTTCATCGGAGAACACCATTCCCGGCTTGATTTCCGCCAGTTCGCCTCCGCTTTCCGTCTTTCCATAGCGGATGTTCGGAGGAGTTTCATGAACAGCCAGATTGTATCCGACACCATGTCCCGTACCGCAGCGGTAGTCCACGCCAAGCTCCCACAGATCTTTCCTCGCCAGAACATCGATCTGATTCCCGCTCAGTCCCTGCAGGAACTTCAGTTCACTCAGATTAAACATCGATTTCAGAACCAGTGTAAAGTACTTCTTGATCTCATCGGATGTTTCACCCAGAGCGATCGTCCTGGTAACATCGGTCGTTCCTTCGTTGTACTGCCCTCCTGTATCAAACAGCAGGATCCCTTTGTTGTTCAGCCTGGCCGAATTATCGCGGTCCGGCATATAGTGCATCAGTGCGGCATTTTCGTTATATGCGACGATGGATGAGAAGCCCAGATCGTTCGCTTTGTATGCCTTGCGGAATCCGTCAATCTTCTCCCTGACATCAAATTCCGTCAGTGTCGACTTATCGACAGAGTCCAGCCACATCAGAAAACGCAGAACAGCTACCCCGTCATAGATGTGCGCCAGACGGAAATTGCGCTGCTCGATCGGGTTTTTGATGGCTTTCATGTCTTCAACGATCGAACGCATGTGCTGAATGGTATTGTGACCGCGGGAAATGCAGACATAAGTCTCGTAGTTGACCTTCGTTTCATCGACCAGGATCTTCTTTCCTCTGATTGTTTCTAAGAAACTGTAATAGGAAGCGTAAGGTCTGATGATGACGCCGTCTTCATACAGATGGTCAAGAATCTCCTCGCTGAATCTCTCCAGATCCGCAAACAGATAGATATCGTTGCTGAAAAAGACCAGATAGGCCATGAAAACCGGCGTATGCAGAATATCGTTGCCTCTCAGATTCAGAAGATAGGCGATCGATTCCAGATTGTTGATGATATGAACCCGGTCTTTCAGGACGTAGCGGATCATTTCGATCTTTCTCTTGCGTGTCAGCCCCGTGTATTCCACAGACAGTTCATAGACCGGATCCTTGCTTAAAGGAGCGCGGTTTTCGATCAGATCGGAATAAACATCAGCACTCTTGATGAATATCCCGTTTTTTATCAGTTCTTTCGCAAAACGGATGCTTGTTCTTTTCCCGTCCAGTCCTATTGTCTTGTCGGAATAGTATTTCTTAATGAACTCCAGCGGTTCCAGAGCGTCCTGGGTTCCCAGCTTTACGATCTTGATGTCGTACTTCAGACACTGCTGGTCGGCCTGGGTATGATATCTTCCATCCACAAACAGCCAGGCATCTTCCATCGACACCAGAAGCGTCGCCAGAGAGCCGGAAAAACCCGAAAAATACTCGATCGTTCTAAAATATTCCGGAACATATTCCGACATGTGATAGTCGGAAGTGTTGAAATAATAAAGGTCGATCCCTTCTTTCTGCATGGCAGATCTTAATACTGTTAATCTTCTTTTTATCATAACTCTATATTATCATTATTATTTTATATAGTATAATAATAAGTTGTATGAGACAGGAAATCGAACTAAACAAATCACAGGAAAGAAATCTGAACAAAGTACGTAGAAAGGCGCAGAAGCATCAGGAGCAGCGTGAACCGGTTCTGAATGAAGAAATCAAGAAACCGGTTGAGATGCCAATCGAAGCATCACCGCAAAAAACAGAAGAAGTTCCAAAGGAAAAGAAGAGTCTGAAAGAACTTCTCCATATCGCTCAGGATACTGAAGCAAAAGAAAAGAAAGAGAAACGTTTTGATCTCAAAAAACTGATTCCTACCCTTCCTAAGAAAGAAAAAACACTTCCTGTTCAGCCTGTGAATGAAGAAAACAAGAAAAACGCTAGCATCGGCATGCAGGAGTTTTTTGAACCGATCAGACCTTTGAATATGAAAGAGGATAAGACTATGGCCAAGGAAATCATCGATAAAGCGAAAACGGAAGAGCCGCTTAATGCTGAACCTGTTTCAGAAAAAAAGAAATTGGACATAGGCAATAAACTGAAGGATTTCTTCGGCAGAATCAGGCTTCCTGAAAAGAAAGAAAAACAGGCCGAGATCACAGAGTCTATAGTAGAACAACCTATAGCAAATGAAACAAAAACCGTACAAAACGCATCAGCAGAACCGGCAGGAGAGAAAAAGAAAGAAGTTTCTTTCAAATTCCTGAAATCTGCCGAAAATAAAGAAAAGAAAGAATCTTCAAAGTTCTACAATTTCAAGAACAAGGATAAGAAAGAGAAGAAAGAAAAAACAGAAAAGAATCCTAGACCGAAGGCAAAGGGCATTACTTTTGCTATGGCGATTCTTACCTGTATCGTTCTGTTCCTGGGCATCTGCGGAGCAGTTGGAGCGTTCGTGTTTGCCTATAAGCTTTGTGAAGACAAACCGACACTGGATGTCAAGGATCTGGTTTCTCCGGATTCCACGACCGTGTTCGACAATGAAGGCAACAAGATCATGGAGCTTGGCATGTATCTGCGTGAGAATATCGAATATCAGGATATGCCTAACTGTCTGATCGACGCTTTCCTTGCGATAGAGGACTCCCGTTTCTTTGAACACTTCGGATTTGATATTCCGCGTTTCACCAAAGCGGCGATCGAGAACTTCAGAACCCGCGACTTCTCGCAGGGCGGTTCTACCGTTACGATGCAGCTGATCAAGAACAGTTACTATTCCATCGATGCGGACGATCAGTCGACCATTGCCGAAAGAGAAGGCATGGGCGGTATCAAACGTAAGATGCAGGAAATCGTGCTGGCTCTGGAGCTTGAACTGAGAACGGATGTTACCAAGCAGGAAATCATCGCAATGTACATCAACAAGGTCAACTACGGCAACAACATCCGTGGTGTCCAGAAGGCAGCCCAGTACTATTTTGGCAAGGATGCCAAGAATCTCTCGCTGACCGAATCGGCCTTCCTGGCAGGTCTGATCAACTCTCCAAACACGTATAATCCTTATAACGATTTATATAAAAACGATAACTACTATCTGGATCCGGATTCCGAATATCTGAAAGCCGGTACAGCCAGACGAAACGAAGTTATCGATCTGATGCTGATGCACGGATATATTACGGAAGCTGAAGCCGATCTGGCTAAATCGGTTAGACTTGAGGACCTTCTGGTCGGCGTTGATGTCAGCTTCACGGAAATGAATGAAAAGTATCAAGCTTACATCGATGCAGTTATTGATGAAGTAATCGAATCGACCGGTGAGAGCCCTTATGATACAGGCATGCAGATCTATACGAACATGAATGCCTACATGCAGGAATACATCTACGACATGCAGAATGAAGCGGATTATATCGGCATCACTTTCCCGAACAAGCTATGTCAGAGCGCCATCGTCGTCATGGATAATCAGAACGGATCGGTAGAAGCCCTGGGCGGAGGAAGAGGCGAACAGGATTCCGCCAGACAGTTCAACCGCGCTACCAGCGCTTATCTGAATCCGGGATCGTCCTTCAAGCCGATCGTCGACTATGCTTTATGTCTTGAAGCCCTGGGTTACGCTACCTCGCATACCTTTACCGATATGCCTTACTACCTCTATGGAGGAAGCGTCCTTATTTCCAACTACGATCATCAGTACTATGGAGACATGCTGATGACGGAAGCTTTAGGAAGATCGCAGAATACCCCGGCCGTTCAGGCACTTGCTGCAGTCGTAGAAGAAAAAGGTGAAGAATACGTCATCGATTATCTGAATTCGATCGGTTTCAAGTTTGATTATTCCGATTTCGACCTGCAGTTTGCGATCGGCGGCAACCGCTGTACCGTAACGCCTCTGCAGCTTGCGGCAGCCCATGCAATGTTCATGAACGGCGGAAGATACATCAAACCGCATACGATCAACTATATCGTATATAACGACGGCAGAGGCAATTTTGTTGCCGATACGCAGGGCGTACAGCGTCTTTCCAAGGAAACGGCCTGGATGATGGCTTACCTGGAAGAATACAATATGTCCGGTTCTTTCTCTTCACTGATGTGGTACTGCAAGAGATATGTAGATTATCCGTTATACGGCAAGACCGGAACAACGGACTGGGGAAATTCCGGAAGAGACTATGGAATTCCTACCGGCGCTACGAAAGACAGCTGGCTGGTCATGCAGACGAACAAATACACCATTTCCTGCTGGACCGGATATGATCAGCTGGAAAAAGGCGCCTACTTCTCTACTGCCGAATATCAGGCCAATACCAAGAGCAAGATCGTTACCAAGATACTAAATGAGCTGGAGACTCACTACACCGGAGAATATGATCCGCATACTCCTTTAGAGAAACCGGACAGTGTTGTTTCCATTACCCATGTCAAAGGTGCATATCCATATGCCTATTCCGATGGCGGTTATTCAACCGTAACCGGATGGATTTCAGAAAAAGCTCTGGAAGAACATCCTCTTGTTTCTCCATCGACAGCCTATGCCTATGGCACTTCGTTTAAAAAGTATATCAGTGGCGGTATTGCCAACCTAAATGGAGTATTCGATGGAATAACTGTTACTGTTATGTTTGGCACGGGGGCAGGTGAAAACGGGACCTGTACAGGCGAATCCTGCGACCTTTCTACGACAAACATCTACGGTCAGACCACATATGCTGCCGGAAGAATCTGGTTCCCACACTGGACAGCGATTTACAGCGGAGCAGCTTCGCCTCCATATCTCTATACGATCACAATGGACACCGGCGAAGTAATCAGCGGAGCATCTAACGAAACTTTCTTTAGTCAGATTACTTCCGGCGGCTCAAAAGCTAAAGTCTGTATCTCTCCAAGTTCAGGCGGATCGCAGGCATGTGTCACATTGAATGCAGCCGCGCCTGTAGCTCCATAAAAAACATTAAAAAGAGATTCGATTGAATCTC
>JAFONG010000207.1 GCA_017418585.1 Erysipelotrichaceae bacterium
GGGACTCGAACCCGTGATCTCCTCCGTGACAGGGAGGCACGATAACCAACTTCGCTAACGCACCATGGAGCAGATGAAGGGAATTGAACCCTCGTGTCCACCTTGGCAAGGTGGCGTTCTACCATTGAACTACATCTGCATCTATATTGGCGAAGAAGGAGGGATTTGAACCCTCGCGCCAGACAAGCCGACCTATGGCCTTAGCAGGGCCACCTCTTCAACCACTTGAGTACTTCTTCAGCACACGCTTTTAAATGTTGAAATAGCGCTTTTTAAATATAACATACTTATGATTATTTCGCAAGATGTTATGATAGAATTTAATTATGAAAATCGCCAGATTTGAAAAAGTCAGCAAAAACCGGTTTCTGGAGGATTTGTCCGCTTCAGGATTCGAAGATACGATAGAGTACGAAGATATCCTGCTGCCTCAAAGGGCTACTTCCGGAAGTGCCGGATACGACTTTTATTCTCCTGTTCAGGTACTGCTTAAACCGGGAGAATCCTGCCGCATTCCAAGCGGGATACGCTGCCAGATCGATCAGGAATACGTTCTGCAGCTTTATCCCCGTTCTTCTCTTGGTTTCAAATACCGGATGAGACTGCTCAATACGGTAGGAATCATCGACTCGGACTATTACAACGCGGATAACGAGGGGCATATCATTGTCGGTGTTGTCAACGAGGGAGACAGGGAACTGCTGATCCGCAAGAACGACCGTTTCGTTCAAGGCGTCTTCTATCGGTATTATCTGGCCGAAGAAGAAGAAAACAGCAGAGAAAGACACGGCGGTTTCGGCTCCACGGACTGATGCGCTCATAGCTCAATGGATAGAGTATTTGATTCCGATTCAAAAGGTTGCAGGTTCGATCCCTGTTGAGCGCGCCATTTAACAATGAAGGGATGAAATCCCTTTTTTGTTTATGCTATAATAATTAACTGATAGCAACAGGGAGGAAATATGGCTGATTATAATATTAATCTAACGATACAAAATATATGGTCAGTATTCAGGGTCGTTATTGATATTGCCATCATGTGGTTTATCATCTACTATGCCATAAAAGCGATACGTAACAATTCCCGTACCATTCAGATATTCAAGGGTATCATTGCCATCATTGCCGTTAACGGTCTGGCAAAACTGCTGGGTCTGTCTACACTGACCTATTTTACCGATATGTTCATCAACTGGGGTCTGCTGGCCTTCATTATCATATTCCAGCCGGAAATCAGAGGATTCCTGGAAAAGATCGGAACCTCGAACGCTTTTTCGCGTATTTCTTCACTGTTGGCAAATGAAAAGGAAAAACTGGTGGATCAGGTCTACGAGGCTACGATTACTCTTTCCAAGGAGAGAGTGGGCGCTCTGATCTCCATTGAGCAGGCCCAGTCTCTGCAGGATTACATCAAGACCGGCATCACCGTCAATGCGGAAGTATCCAAGGAGCTGCTGTGTTCCCTGTTCATGACTACGACTCCTTTACATGACGGTGCCGTCATCATTCAGGGTGACAAGGTCGCCTGTGCGAGTGCCTATTTCCCTCCGACCAACGTCAATCTTTCATCCCGTTACGGCGCCAGACACAGAGCCGCTCTTGGTATTGCCGAAGTATCCGATGCCTTGACGATCGTCGTATCGGAAGAGACCAGCGCGATATCGATCGCCGAAAACGGCAGGATCTTCTCGGTAGATGAGAAACAGCTGAAAGAGTATCTTAGAAGAGTCATCTGTAACGATACGACTGCCATCGAAAAGTCATCACGCAGAAGGAATTCTCTGGTGGTCCAGGATGATTCTGATGTTATCGTCGAGATCAAGGAAGATCCGCAGGAGAAGAAAGGATTCTCTTTGTTCAGAAAGAAAAACAACGTGCAGGAAAAACCGGTAAAGAAGGAAGAGGCTGCACAGCTGGATATGAAGGTTCCAACGAACAACCGTTTTAAATACGGAACAAGAACCGAAAGAAATGAACATCTGTTTGACATTGAAGAGGATGTTCTGATTGAAAACAACCTAGATCAGGAGGCAAGCCATGAGTCAGATCAACAATTCTGAAGAAAAGCTGGAAAAAGCCAAACAGATCGCTTCTAAATCAGCGAATAGAAATCAGTATGAAACGATAGAAGAGGGTATTGTCAAGTTTTTCCGCTGGATCTCTACGATCATCGACAGACTCTTTTTCTCCAGCAAGTATCTGGGTCTTTTCGCCCTGCTTCTGGCCTGTCTGGCCTACTTTGTCGCCACCTACGACAATTCCAGCGCAATGCTGTCGAGTTCCAAACTGCTCAGCAATGTCGGCATCAATGCCCGCTACAATTCCGAGACCTTCGAACTGTCGGGCCTGCCTTCAGCCTGTGAAGTCGTTCTGACCGGCGAAGCCGCAAACGTCAATAATGCCGCCAGCAAGAAGGGATCCTGCCAGATCGATCTGGAAGGATATACCGAAGGCATGCACACGGTAAAAGTGAATGCGATCGGTTTCGGCGATAATATCAATACCATCGTTTCTCCTAGTGAAGTGACGGTTACCTTAAAGAAGAAAACGACGATGCAGTTCGATCTGTCCTATGACTTCATCAACCAGAATCAGCTGGATTCCCGTTACATTCTCTCTGAACCGAGCTTCGCGCAGGGCACAAAGATCAATATTCGTGCATCGCAGGACACCCTGAATTCCATCGCTCTGGTTAAGGCTCTGATCGATGTCAGCGGACAGACCGGCGATTTTGAGATCAATGCGCCGCTGGTGGCGTATGACAAGAACGGTCAGGCGGTCAATGCCGAGATCGTTCCGGGTTCCGTTACGGCATCCGTGAAGATCTCTTCTCCTAGTATTGAAGTTCCGATCAAACTGAAACCGGTCGGTCAGATCCCTGTAGGTCTTGCCATCGATACAGCCGTGATCGTCGACCATCAGTCAACCAGGATCTATGGACCTGAAAACATCCTGAACGGCATTCGCGAGATTTATGTCAATTTCGACATGTCTACCGTTACCGACAACGTCGATAAGGACATCATGCTGCCGGTCGTTCTGCCTTCGGGTGTATCTGCAAGCGATGTTACGGTTGTCAATGTCAGAGTCAGCCTGACGACGGTAGAAACGACTGTTCTGGAAGACATTCCTTTGTATTATCACAACAACTACAACAATCTTGCGATCTCCAGCGTCAGCCTGATGAGCGTGGATGTCGAACTATCCGGTTCAGCAAACAATATCGCCGCCGTCAGCGTGGACGATGTTGAAGTATACTTTGAAATGCCGTCGGAACCTGGCACATATACGCTGCCGCTCTATGTTGTCAGTACGGATCATCCGTATGTCAACCTGTCTTTAGAGACATCAAATGTAAATGTTACGGTAGTGGAGGCAAATCAGTAGTTATGGGCAAGTATTTTGGAACAGACGGTGTACGCGGGAAAGCCGGCGTTACATTGACGGATGAGATGGTCTACAGGATCGGCAGATTTGTCGGAGCCTACTATGAAAACGCCAGAATCGTTATCGGCATGGATACAAGAGAATCTTCCAAGGGATTTGAACAGGATCTGTGCAGAGGAATGAGTGAATCCGGTGCAGATGTCTATCTTCTCGGCTACTGCTCGACGCCATGTCTGGCATATACCACGATGCATGAGAATTTTTCCTGCGGAGTCATGATATCCGCATCGCATAATCCTTATACGGATAACGGAATCAAGATCTTTGCGAATGACGGTTTCAAGATCAAGGACGAACTGGAACTGCTGATTGAAGCCTACATGGATGATCCGAAGGGGATCGAGTCAAGAAACAGCGGCAGCGTTACCGATTACCGGGAAGCGGTAAGATCCTATCAGAACTGGCTGCTGGAAAAGTACAGGATGAATCTGCAGGGGCTTAAGGTCTGCGTCGATCTGTGCAACGGTTCCAACTGTTATACCGCAAAAGATGTTCTGAATGCCTTAAACGGCAGATTTACCTATATCAACGATTCTCCTAACGGTGTCAATATCAACAATCACTGCGGTTCCACACATCTGGAAATGCTGCAGGAAACGGTGAAAAACGGAGATTATGATCTCGGTTTTGCCTTTGACGGAGATGCCGACCGGGTCCTGTTTACCGATGAAGACGGGGAAGTCGTCGATGGCGACAGGATCATGTATTTCCTGTCCAAATATCTGAAAGAGAACGGATTGCTCAACAACAATACTCTTGTAACTACGGTCATGTCGAATATCGGCCTGTACAAGGCTCTGGAAAGACTTGACATCAAATCCGATGTTACGGCCGTAGGAGACAAGAACGTCTGCGATTCCATGGTAAAGAACGGTTTCGTGATCGGCGGTGAACAGTCCGGCCACATCATCTATTCCGGAGACTGTTTCTTCGGAGACGGATTAAAGACGGCGCTGCTGGTGCTGAAAGCCTTAAACTACTATGGATGTTCCTTAAAAGAAGCTGCTGCCGAGGTACAGATCTATCCGCAGCTGCTGGTAAACGAAAGAGTAAAGGACAAAGGCATCGTCCTGAACGATACGGAAATCAAGGAGAAGATCCAGAAGATCGCCGATGAACTGGGAAACAATGGACGTATTCTGGTAAGACCTTCAGGAACAGAGCCGCTGATCCGGGTCATGGCAGAAGCGGAAAACGATGAGCTCTGTCGGAAATACGTCTATGACGTAATCGATCTGATCAAACAAAAAGGTTATGCAGAATAACCTTTTGTTTTATAATGAAAGCATGAAGAAAGTCATTAATATCGTTGAAGATGAGAAGGATCTTAACGAACTGGTAAAATCATATTTGGAGAAGGAAGGATACATCGTCAATTCTTATCTGACTTTTGATTCGGCCTATTCCCATATCGACGATTATTGCAACCTGTGGATCCTGGATATCATGCTGGATGACAAGTCCGGTTTTGATCTGATCGAGGCGATCAAAAGCAAGGATCCGATGATTCCCGTAGTTTTCATGTCTGCAAGAGACAAGGAATTCGACCGGATCATCGGTCTGGAGAAGGGATCCGACGACTATATCACAAAACCGTTTTCTCCAAAGGAACTGGTTTTAAGGATCAACAACATCATCCGCCGTGTCTATAAGGAAGACGATCACATCTCGATAAACGGATATGACATCGATGAAAATCAGAGAACCGTATTCAGAAACGGAAAACAGATAGAGCTTACCACAAAAGAATTCGATCTGCTGATGCTGTTCGTCAAGAACAGAGGTACGGCTTTTGTCAGGGAACAGATACTGGAAAAAGTCTGGGATGAGAACTACTACGGTTCCGACCGTGTCGTCGATGATACGCTGCGCAGACTGAGAAAGAAGCTGCCGGATATGAACATTCAGACGATTTACGGTTTCGGCTACAGATTAGGATGAAGAGATTCAGGATCTGGATAAGCAATTTTACGCTTGTTCAACAGTTTTTAACGATTGTATTCATAACATTTACCGTTCTGATTTTTTTCATATTCGCTTTTCTGAACAGGAACATCGACTCTTTTACCAATACCCAGATGTATGTCTACATCCACCGTTCGCAGAACGAATATCTTGAAACCAGAAACAACTTCAAGGAAACCAACGTCGTGCATTTCGTCTACTCTACGGCATCCAGAAGATATCTGAATGCCCTGACGGAAGAATACGCCGATCTTCTAAGCAATATCGATCCGGATCCGGAAGGAGGAAGCATCGACAGCAGTTTTACATACGATAACAACTCGATCGTCTATTCGATCATCAGCTTCGACGATAACTATCGGCTTGTTTCGATCATCAAGAACAATTTCCGCGACGAGTTTCGAAGCGCACTGTACAGCGGCGTTGTCAACATCACATTCTACGTGGTAGGAGGCCTGATCGCTCTGATCCTGATCTGGGTCGTGTCCCTGATCCGTCCTTTGGATCAGATCATTACCTATATTAATAAGGTTAAGACAGGGGAGAAGGCTACGCTGAATGTGAACCGTTACGATGAGATCGGCGAAGTTGCGGAAGCCCTTGTCAGCATGAATGATGAGCTTTCCCAGCAGCAGCGGATACGCGATGAGATGATACAGAACATTTCTCATGATCTGAAGACTCCAATAGCGACGATCAAGTCCTATTCCGAATCGATCAAAGACGGCATTTATCCGTATGATACTCTGGAAAAAAGCGTCGATGTAATCAGTGAAAACGCCGACAGGCTGGAAAAGAAAGTCTACTCTCTGATCACCTACAACAAGATGGGCTATCTGACCGATACCGGAAACAACCTGCTGAATCTGGAGATGGCTCCGGTCGTACAGAAAGCCATTCTGGCCTGTAAGGTTGTCAGAAGCGATGTCCGCATTGAAACGGATATCGATGAAGATGTCTTTTTCCATGGAGAAGAGGAACCGTGGCGCGTCGTGGTTGAGAATCTTCTGGACAATTCGCTGCGCTATGCGAAAAGTCTGATCCGGATCTCATTGAGCGAGAATCTGCTTGAAATATACAACGACGGAGAACCGATTGAAAAAGACCGCCTGGATAAACTGTTTAAGCCTTATGAGAAGGGCAATAAAGGAAAGTTCGGATTAGGGCTTTCCATTGTTAAGAAAGTCGCTGAAACCTACGGCTATTCCGTTACCGGAGAAAACATGAATGACGGCGTCGTATTCAGGATCTTTACCACCAAGAAGATGAAGAAGCAGACGAAGAAAAAAAGCAAGAAGGGTATAATTGAAACATGAGTACTGTAGAGATTAACGGGATCTCATTGAATTATGAGAAAAAAGGAAAGCAGGGAAGAGATGTCATCCTGCTGCATGGATGGGGTCAGAATATCGAAATGATGGCTTTTATCGCCGATTTTCTGAAAGATCACTTTACCGTGTACAACATCGATCTTCCGGGTTTCGGAAAGAGCAGTGAACCTCCTGAAGCCTGGGATTCGGAAGACTATACCAGATTTCTGCACGATTTCTGCATGAAGAAGAAGATCTCTGATCCGATCTTTATCGCGCATTCTTTCGGCTGCCGGATCGCCTTGAGATATGCCTATCATTACGGTGCATACAAGATGGTTCTGACAGGAGCTGCAGGGATAAGAGACAGGCACGGCCTTGCCTGGCATGTCAGGACCTATTCCTACAAGTTGGGGAAGAAAGTACTGAGTCTGAAACCGTTTGAACAGTATGCCGAGATGCTAAAGAAGAACGCCGGAAGCGAGGATTACCGCAATGCCAGCGGTGTCATGCGCAATACCCTGGTAAAGGTTGTGAATGAAGACATTACCCCGATCTTAAGCGAGATCACTACGGAAACTCTGCTGGTATTCGGAGAGAACGATGAAGCGACTCCGGTGGAAAAAGGAAAACTCATGGAACAGCTGATGCCTGATGCGGCTCTTGTCATTTTCGAGAATGATGATCACTACGCCTACATTCATCAGGCAAGACGTTTCAATCTCGTACTGGATGCTTTCTTAAGGAGTGACTATGATAAACGATAAAACCGCAGAAATACTGATCACAATGCTTTATCTGGCAGTCTATCTTGCCCTTTCTTTTGTTTACGGCAAACATGCCTTGCAGATGTTTCAGCAGAACCGTTATGAATTAAGACGCTACGGAAAGTAGCTGACAGACAAAAGAAATCTGCACTTCTCCGTTAGTGTCATATATGCCATTGTCGCAGTCTGTCTGAATACGCTGTTCAGGAACTATGGACCTCTGTTCTGCATCTTTCTGAGTATCGCCTTTGCGATATACATGCTGATGAAAGAAAACAAAAAGGTCTATATCAAGGATCTGGTCGTAACCGCCAGAGTAAAAAGGCAGATCGTTTTCTTGGCATCGCTGGAAGCGATCCTGATCGTCATCAGCATGCGTTATCTTCCTGCCGATGTGCTGGGGATCTGTGCCATTCTTATGCCGTATCTTCTGATCTATCCGATGGCCCTGCTGACGCAGCCTCTGGAGTATCTGATCAAGAAATACTACGAGAACGATGCCAGAAAGATCCTGAAAGGAAACGGCAGACTGATCAAAGTCGGCATTACCGGTTCTTACGGCAAGACTTCCACCAAGAACATCGTTACCGATATCATCTCCGATCATTTCTTTACCCTGATGACACCGGCTTCCTACAATACTCCGATGGGCATAACCAGAACGATCAGAGAGATGCTGAAACCGATCCATGAAGTGTTCGTCTGTGAAATGGGAGCGGATAAGGTTGGAGATATCACTTATCTGATGGACTTCGTGAAACCGAAGTACGGAATCGTTACATCCATCGGGTCGCAGCATCTCAATACCTTCAGCAGCATAGAAAACATCATCCATGAAAAGATGCAGGAAATAGAAATGCTGCCGGCTGACGGCGTCGGTTTTATCAATATCGACAATGAATACATCAGAAACTATAAGATTCAGAACACTTGCAGGATCATTACGACAGGCATTGAAAGCAAGGATGCCGATTATCAGGCAAAGAACATCCGTTTCAGCAAAAACGGCAGCGAATTCACTGTCGAGATCGCCAAGAAAAAATACAAGTTTACGACTTTCCTGTTAGGAAAACACAACGTTGCGAATATTCTGCTGGGTATCGCTCTGGCTGTCGAACTGGGTCTAGACATGAAGGAAATTACGAAGAAAGTCGCATCGATCAGACAGATCGAACACCGTCTGCAGCTTAAGAAGATCAACGGTTATACCTTTATCGATGATGCGTTCAACTCCAATCCTGTTGGTTCAAAAATGGCTCTGGATGTACTGTCGATGATGGATGGAAAAAGGGTCATCGTAACACCGGGAATGATCGATTTAGGTTCGAAACAGGATGAACTGAATCAGGAATTCGGTGCCTATATGAAGGACAGAGCAGACCATGTCGTACTGGTTGGCGAAAAGCAGACTAGGCCGATTCTCGACGGTCTGAAAAAGAGCGGATTCAATGAAAAGGATATTACCGTATGTAAGAATGTCAATGAGGCATTCGCATATGTATACAAGAACTTTACGGTCAAAGATACGGTACTTCTGGAAAATGATCTTCCGGATGCTTTCAATGTATAAAAGTGATAGAATGGTGATATTATGAAAATCTGTGTTGCTGTGTTTTTTGGTGGAAAATCCACCGAGCATGAGATCAGCTGTATCTCTGCCAATCAGGTCCTTCATGCCCTGAATCCGGATAAGTATGACGTACTCCCTGTCTATATCTCCAAAGACAACGATCTTTATACCGGAGAAAAGCTGTTCGATCTGGCCAATTATTCTTCTTTTATCAATGATCCCGCATCCGCTCTGGATAAAGTCATGATCTATAAGGACGGAAATGCCGTTAAGATGAGATATCTTAAAGGCTTGTTCAGGAAAGACCGTCAGATCGATATCGCATTCCCTGTGGTTCATGGTACGAATGTCGAAGACGGTTCATTAGCCGGTTATCTGCAGATGCTGGATCTGCCGTATACGTCCTGCGATGTTCTGGGCGGATCGCTTGGTCAGGACAAGGCCGCCATGAAA
>JAFONG010000208.1 GCA_017418585.1 Erysipelotrichaceae bacterium
CGCAGTTCCTTCATGAATTCGAAGTCCAGCACATCCGCCGCATCCAGCCGGATACCGTCGATGTCGAATTCCCCGACCCAGAAACGCATCACATCGCAGATGTAGCCGCGAACTTCCGGATTGCGCTGATTCAGTTTTACCAGCAGGTCGTGCCCTCCCCAGTTGTCGTAGGAAAAGCCGTCGTTGTATTCGTTGTTTCCCCAGAAGTTCACGTTGCAGTACCAGTCCAGATAAGGGGAATTCTCCCGTTTTTCCTTAATGTCTCTGAAAGCGAAGAAGTCGCGGCCGGTATGGTTGAATACGCCATCCAGGATGACTCTGATCCCTGCCTCGTGGCAGGCGAAAACGAAATCCTTAAGGTCATCGTTGTCTCCCAGTCTTGCATCCACTTTCCTGTAATCCGTCGTTTCATAGCCGTGTCCTACCGATTCGAAAAGCGGGCCCAGATACAGTGCGGTAACGCCCAGTTTCTGCATGTGGCCGATCCACGGGTACAGCATTCGCAGTCTGTGCACCGGTTCGCCGTAATCGTTGTGTTTCGGTGCGCCGGTCAGTCCCAGCGGATAGATGTGATAGAAAACGCTCTGTTCATACCATGCCATATCGATATCTCCCAAACGATCTTTCTTTCTCCATTATACTGTATCCTATGATACCGGTGCTGTTTCCATTCACAAAAAAACTACCGGTTTACTTCCCCGGTAGTTCTCTTTTCTTTTTGCCTTCTGGCTGGGTTTTCAATAACCCGTAATTGTACACGTTTTTGTGTAGGTTCTTATTCGTATTTAATTGTAAATTTAGGATGTCCGGGTCATGCCGGACAGTACATCACCTGAGTTATTTCCTTTTTTCTCTTAAAAGGAATTCGCCATTGATCAGCCGATTACACCTCATCGCCTGCTGATCATCAGGTCGATGAGGGATTAATGAATTTCTTTCAGAATCTCCTTCATAATTAATCCTCCTAATTTACCTATCCGGCACCCACCGGATCTTACGATTATTTTCTCTTCTCTTTACACTTTCATCATAACAATAATTCCGAAAAAGAAAAGTCTGTTTTTTTGGATTTTTTTATGAGATAATAATCGTGTTGGGGCAATCCGTAAAACGGATTGTTTTTTATTTGTTTCTTCTTAAGTTTCGCCAATCTTCCGTTTATGGATTAGAATATAGAATATGAAAAAGGTGCTGATCCTGACATCGGTAAAGACCGGCTTCGGTCACCGCGCTTCGGCGAACGCAATCGAGAAGAAACTGAAAGACAGAGGCTATGAAACCAGACAGCTGGACGTCTTTCCGCTGATGGGAAAGATGGGAATGCTGATGGAGAATTCCTACATTCCTTTGACGACCAAGGCGCCGCACATCTATTTTCTGTGCCAGAGGATCTCCGAGTACTTCCCGCTGTTCATCCATGCGCAGATGTACTTCCGGATCCGCAAGAACCTGCTGCGGGAGATCGAGACATTCAGGCCGGATCTCATCCTGTCCGTCCATTGCATGTTCACCAGGGCGATATCCTATCTGATCAGGAAAGAGAAGCTGGGCATTCCTTTCTACATCGGCGTAGTCGACCTGATGTATCCGCCGAAAGTCTGGGAAGACAAGGAAGCCGATGCAACCTTTGTTCCGACGGACGAGATCTATGAAGACTATCTGAAGAAAGGCTTTTCGAAAGACAGGGTCATGGTCTCCGGCTTTCCGATCCGGGACGACATCATCGCCAGAGATGAACCTGTCCGCGATCATATGCATCTGCTGATGATCAATCCTTCGACCGATCTGAAGAAAAACATCCGTTTTGTCCTGAAAGCCTCGAAGGCGGAAAACGTCAGCATCGATTTTGTCTGCGGGCTGGACGAAAGGCTATACGAAGCGCTGAAACAGCTGCAGGAAAAGGGAAAGATCAAAGACAACGTCAGGATCCACAACTTCGTTTCCAACGTCAACGAGCTTCTGTATGAAAGCGACGTCGTTCTGGCCAAGGCCGGTCCCAACATCATTACCGAAGCTCTGTATTCGGCGACTCCGATCGTCATCACCGGACATATCAAGGGGCAGGAAAACTATAACTACCGCTATGTCACGGAACATGGCTTCGGGGTGAAATGCGAGAATCCCGACAGGATCAGAAAGGTGCTTAAGAATCTGGCCGACGGCGATCTGGAGAAGTACCGTCAGATCATCATCGCCCACAAGATCAAGAACGGCGCCGATTTTATCGCCGCCTATATCGATACGCATATCTGAAAACCGGGCAAGCCCGGTTTTTTTTCTTTTATGATTTAATCCCGTTTCCCGTACAGGACATCCCTGATCCACAGGTCTCTATAGGATGTGTATTCTCCCTCGCTGTCCACATATCCGGTATAGCCGTTGAGATAGTACTTCAGTTCTTTTCCCCGGTAATAGAAATAGGTCCCGTAATCGTCTTCATGGAGAAGATCCTTAGGGATGTTGAAACAGACGACCTGTCCCTTTATGTCTGTCAGCTTCGGATCGCGGATACTACCGATGTCTTCGCCGGAATAGACGGTAGGATGGGCTCTGAAGCAGCGGTTTCCTTCATCATATCCCCAGTTTGTTTCTGCATTGAACTCTCCCTGTGCTGTGAAGCTTTCCCCGCCTTCCTTCACGACTGTGCAGGTGTATTCTCCCTGCATGCCCGTATAAGGGAAGTATCCCGGTTCCATCAGCAGCAGGACATAGTTCTGCAGGTGTTCCTGATACTCGTGGTTCTCGTTGTACATTCCCATTCCGGTCGTAAGCTCCAGATATTTCTGATAGTTCTGTCTGTTCAGATCGACGGTCTTTAGATAGCTTAAGAGCTCCTCTTCGTCCTTGACGCTTCCTTCCAGTTTCTCCGCCTTTTTTCTTTCATAGTCCGGGTCGGTGTAGCGATCATAGAGCAGAGAACTCTCTTTGGCAAAGGAATACGCCTTTGATTCCACGGCAGAAAAGGCCTTGAAGCCATCGTCCGGCATGTATTCTGAGGAAGCGCTGTGCATCCCGTCCTGCAGCATGAAAACAACGCTGCATATCTCGCCGTCGATCGGATATCCCTCTTCTTCCTCCCAGCGGTCCATGCGGTACTGTATGATCGTTTCCAGGACCTGCTCATAGGCGTCCGCAGGGATCAGATAGCCCCATACGTGTTCTTCGTCGGTTCCACCCTCCCGGCAGATCTCCAGCAGCAGGTGTTCTTCATCACGGGTAAAGATGCATATCCTTTCAAAAGGCATCTCCATCGGTGTTCCGGTGATGCGGCTGTAGTACTGGAACAGCATCGTATTCTCCGCACTATAGTCGATGAACTCCTTCGTATTGTTCATGGGTTCCTCCTGTTCTTTACGGCATCCGCACAGCACGCATGCGATGATGAATAACGGTATGATCAGTTTCTTCATGGCGTTTTTTCCTGTTTCTTTTCATTTCCATTTTACTATTTCTAAGGAAAACGGCAGAAGAAAAGAGGCTTTCTGCCGCGTTTTCTTTCTCGTGATACGGGACAGCCGGGAACAATCCGCAGTCAGTCGATACCGAGTATCTCCCACTTGTACATGTATTCAAAACCTTTTCTGATCTGCCTTTTCAGATAATCGTAATTCAGAAAGAAACCTTCTTCGATCTTCGGCGCTTTGACATAGATCACGTTATTACGACGGGACAGGATCCAGGGATACTCGATATAGGAAGGCTCGTCGGACCATGTGAATTCTTCTGTCTGTTCCGCATCCAGAGTCATGACTGTTAAGACGAAACTCTTTACCGTAGGGCCGATATAGCTGACGCGGTAGTTTCTTTCGATGTTTTCATCCAGGATAATCCTAACATATTCCCAGCCCGATCCGATATCGTCGATGATGAAGTCAAAAGAATGGTCGATCAAACGCCTCCTTGTTTCTGCATCTGCACTGTTGAATTCGCTCCATTTCCTGCCGATATCATTCAGGATCTGTTCCTCGCTGTTCGTTTTTGTATCCATATGTAACCTCTTATAATCATATTATCGCAGAATGCGGAAGAAGTCTGCCGTTCTCTCTCATGTGCGGCAGAAAAGAAAAGCGGAACCTTCCGCTTCTCTATGTTATGTTTTTTTGGATTGATTTAATCGTCCTTGGAGTGACGGTCGCCGATCTGGAAGTTCTCCTGATCCGCAAACATCTCTCTGACCGTAATAGGCTTGTCTCCGGTAAGCTTTTCGAAGTCGTCCGTACAAAGATCCATCTTTCCTTCTCTGATCGCCTGGGCGAACGTAACCATGCCGTCGGATGAGAACGGCGCTTCACTTCCTTCCAGGAAGACGCCGTCCGTGGTTCTAGGAACGCCCATCGCATCGAAGATCTGGTAGTTCTCTTCATCGGTAACGAACTTGTATCCGACATTGTTTCCGGTCTCTTCGTTGCCGATCTGGCAGAACGTGGAAATGGTCATTCTCTCGGCTCCGTTGATGTTGAGAGTCGCATGATCGTACTGCGGTTCGAAGGCTCTGTGCAGCGCATACGCTACGGCCTTGGCACAGTCTTTCCTCGAGATGTAGGCCATCAGTCCGTCGCCCTGGGAATTGGTCAGAGGACCGCCCATCTTGACATAGGTGAAGTAGTTGGTGATCATCGCTTCGGCGTATTGGGAATTCCTGAGGAATATGTAGTCCAGTCCCTGCTCGGCGATGTATCTTTCGGTATAGATGTGGTCCTTCTTTTCGACTGAAGGGTTCGTCTCGTCACCCGCGTTTACCAGTGAAGTGTAGATGATCTTTTTGACTCCCGCTTCCTTGGCCGCATCGACGCAGTTCTTGTGCGCTCTTTGCCTTTTCGGACCTACAAACGGCATGGATATCAGTGCCAGTGCATCCGCTCCCTTGAAAGCTTCTACAAGTCCTTCCGCCGTGTTGAAGTTGGTGACATGGGTCTCAATGCCCATGTCGGCATATTTCTTCAGTGAATCGGGATTGTATCCGCAGTAAATGAGATTTTCCTTCGGTTCCAGATCCAGAAGATAGTCTGCGGCCATGCCGCCGAGATTGCCGTCTACGCCAGTCAATAACAGTTTCATATGATATGTCCTTCCTTCTGATTCTATTATATATGACGGAGAGGATTTTAGGAAAGACCACGATCATGCCGCTGCGGACATCATTATATATACTGTTTACCGCCTTGTGTTATAATTTTGCTTACAAGGAGAAACAAATAATATGTTAAGAACGAAGGCAGTGAAACTGACGGTTATTCCGGCAATGGCTTATCGTGTGAAATCGCCGAAGGGAATCAATATCACGGTACAAAGGGCCGACAAACAGCAGCCCGGGATCGCTTCGATCTCCAGGACTTCCGGAGAAGCTGTTCCGACAGACAATACCGATCTGAAGGCATATCCTTTGAAGGCTTTTAAGGAAGCGATCGAACTGACGAACGGTCTTCCTTACAAGAATCAGAAGGGCGTCAAGGTAACCAAGGAGATGGTTACAGAAAAGAAAGAGAAGGTCAAGGAAGAAGTCGTCGTCGATCCGAAGGAATACGGGAAGATCGTTGAAAAGTATTCAGACAAAAACGGCAAGTTCTCCTATGATCTGATCAACAAGGATTTCATCAAGTTCGCGAAGACTTCCAAAGTTGTGGGCAATCTGCTTGCGGATGGAGCTACTCTTGCCAAGTTGAGGAACTACATCGTTTCTACCAAATTCCGCAACATTACCGGCAATCACAATCTCACCGATAAGCAGATCAAGGCGATGACGGAGCTTCTGGACGAGAACTATCCGAAAGGAGTGTTCAAAGATCTAAGCGGTGAGCTGCGCAAGCTGGTAGGCGCAAACAAGAAGAAATAAAGAAAAGGTCCTGAGGACCTTTTTTATTTCGTGTTCTAAATCAATGATACGCTTTCTTTTTCTTAAGCAGCAACGGCGAATACACGACCGGTATCAGCAGCAGCGCCAGTCCGATCCTTACCAGAAGATAGAGAAGCCATTGCCATTTCTCATGGAAAACGATGCCCAGAGGATTGTTGTAGGAAGAGAAGTAGTTGATCGCATAGGCGACGCCCATGAGCTGTTTCCCGCTGTAATAAGGAACAGACATCATGGAGTTGAGATAGAAGCTAAGACAGTCCAGACTCAGCGTCAGGGCGACCATCCATTTCAGATCCCTGAAGTGCAGATCCGCTTCTTCGCAAAAGCCGATGTAGATGCCTTCCACGATGATCATCGCATGGTAAAGAAAGAACTGCCAGGCTCTTGGCGCCAGCAGGAACGACCTTGCATCGGAGAATTCCGGAGCGATGGATGAAAGGAAAACCGCCATCAGTCCGCCGATGATGGATGTACCGTACATCAGAGAATAGAGTCTGTGCTTCATCGCTTCATTTTTGATGATCAGCGACAGAAACATGAAAAACAGCTGCAGGGAGCACAGTTCAAACGGAAGATGCTCCGCTTCCAGATAAGGGGTGTAGTCTCCTGTCGGCACATAGACCAGAACGCCGTCTTTGACGGCCAGATCCATAACCGGAACGATCTCGATGACCGAGAGTACCTTGACAGCTTCCGAGATCAATCCCAGAAGCAGGCACAGGCTGATCAGACGGTGCAAAGATGGTTTGAGTTTAATGCAGCAGATGACGCCGAAGACGATAAGAATGATGCTGACGGCGATCCAGATCAGATGTCCTGTTGAAAACATGGCATTTCCTCCGTTTTCTTTTTTTATTATTCTCCCTCTTTTTTTCTTATAATAAAAGTATGGATCTTAATCTCTTTATTTATCACATCATCCGATCCCTGATTGCTGCCGAGATCAATTCCCTTTCGGCAGTCGTTCTGATCGGTGTATATCTGTTTGTCAGCGTTTTCGGCATGTGGAAGGTCTTCGTGAAAGCCGGAAAGAAGGGCTGGCACGCCTGCGTTCCGGTATTGAACTACTACGAACTGTTCAGCATCGCCTGGAGAGGCAGAACCGTCATCCTGTTCGGCGTGCTGGAGATCGCCTACATACTGCTTACGATGGACGAAGGAGAACTGCTGACCAAGGGTTTCAGAGGTTTCCTTGGCATGGCGCTTTTCGTAGCCTCCTTCATCCTGCTGATGATCGCCAAGATCAAGCTGGCCTTCTCTTTTAAGAAAGGCTCCATCTTCGCCTACGGACTTATCTTCATGGAACTGGTATTTTTGATGATCCTGGGTCTAGACAAGAGCGTCTATCTGGGCCCTACCTTAAGAACCAACAACGATCCAAGACAGCTGGACAGCGTGAAACTGAAACGCGACACCATCATACCTTCCCAGAGAAGATACATGATTTCTCTGTACAAAAGACGCAGCATCATCGC
>JAFONG010000008.1 GCA_017418585.1 Erysipelotrichaceae bacterium
AGGTCTGATGGCAATGGGCAGGCTGTGGAGAGAAACCGGCGGTATGTTGACTATGAGCCTTGGAAGAGAATACGGTCGCAAGGCTGGCCAGGAGATGACTCACAACTTCTCAATGGCCATGCAGAGAAAATACGGCGAAAACAGCAGAATAGGGCAGATGTCAAAATCTATGGATCTTAAAAGATCACCGGACGTGGCTGACAGCGGCCATTCGGCAAGGATCAAAGACGGCAAGTATACAACCGACGGCATACCTGGAAGAAGCATAACAAACCAGAACGGTGTAGGCAAAAACGAACAGAGCAGGATCGCCCAATCGGCCATCAGTGTCAATAAGGCAATGGACAGCGGCGTAGGTACACCTGTGAAGATGTCTGATGTATCGCGAGCAAATGGTTTAGGTGAACTATCCCACCTGAAGACCGGTTCGATGGGCTACATCGGTTCTGCCGAAAAACCGGTCTTGAACAATAAAGGCGAAATCGTATCTGCTCCGATCAATGGTCAGGTCTTCAGAGGAACATGGACAAACCAAGGCAAGGAGAGCAACCCTTCAACCTATGCCATCTTCCCCGATCATACGCCGCTTAATGTCGGCACACCTGTATCGATCGGCAAGAACAGCGTCGGTGATGATATCACTTACCGCGTCGGCAGAAACGATCCGATCTCGCTCCAGAACGGTCAGGCTTATATGTATGAACTTGAACCGGATCAGCTGATGAGCAGAGCCGCCTTTGAAGCAAACAAGGAAATCAGCGAAAAATACGGCAATTCCTATTCCACTTACCTTGAGGTCAACAGATCCGGCGAAGAAACCTACAACGTCAGAATGCAGGCGGATGGTTTCGATTATGTATGGAAATATACGGCAAGCGAAAAAGTAAGCAACAAAATGTTCCATCAGGAAAATTACAAGGAAACGCAGAAAAGAACTTACAGCAGACTTGAAGAACTCTTCAAAGACGAAGAGGAAGTCAGAGGCGCGATCGAAGAGGAAAGAAGTAACATATATGGTCAGCCAGAGGACGAAGACGATGATTATGATCAGGACATGGATGCCCTGATGGACGAGGAAAGTGACGAGGAAGATGCCTGATCTCTATGACAACCAGGATTCCCTGGACCAGCTGGAAGAAGGCTCGAATCTAACCGATCAGGCGTCATCTGTCGGATCTTCGTTTGTCACCGGCAAACAAAGAGAAAAGGCTGCACAGCTGGCAAAACAATGGATCCATCAGTTTATTGATGCAGCAATAGAAAGCGGGATAAAAGGAGTCATTTCAACATTTGCGGCTCCTGTAGCGATCTTTGCGATTCTGGTTACGGCCGTTCCGCTATGTCTTGTTTCGGTCAAATATCTGCTCAATATGAGCGCCGATCCTGTCACGGATGCGGTCAGGGACGCCGTACACGAGGCATATGATGATGTTAAGAAAGACTCTGTCATAATGAACAACCTCAATATGAGCTATGGCTGCGAGTTCACTGCGCAGGATGCGCATTACAATGAAGACGGCTCGATCGACTTCGTTACCGAAGGCTGCGAGATCCATGTCGGATTTGAGCCGGATATTGAACTGATTGCCAGAATCATATCGGCTTATACGACAGCAACCAACGGAACAATCGCT
The DNA here is from genome assembly GCA_017418585.1 of Erysipelotrichaceae bacterium. GTDB lineage: Bacteria > Bacillota_I > Bacilli_A > Erysipelotrichales > Erysipelotrichaceae > Colivicinus. The sequence continues at coordinate 1,635 of JAFONG010000008.1, forward strand.
CAGTTTACCGAGAGTCCCGCCTTCTTTGACGAAAACATCATCATTGATGAAAGCAACGGCGAAGTTGTCGGATACAATTCTGAGAACCTGCCGGATATTTATGATGCGGGAAACTACGTGATATTTGACGGATACGATGCCAACGGCCTTCCCAAATACAAAGTCGCAGCGCCGGCGCAGAAACAGATCGATGAGTTCTTCGACAGCGAATACACCAATGCTGCATCAGGCGACTTTGCGGATGTGATCCATTCCTATGCAGGTACCTTCTTCGAAATAGAGACCGGCATGGATGCGTGGGAAAACAACACGATCCACTCTCATACATTTACCTATTACGATGATGTCTGCTACAAGATCAAACAGGATGGCGTCTATACGGGAAGTGCATCAAGTACACAGGATGAAGATGTTCACATACGTATGGGCAACACAAGGATGTGCGAAGTGGATCCGTCACATTACCGCATGGAAACGGAAGAAAGAAAGGTTCAGGGATATCTGGGATCGGTCAGTATTCCGATCTACTTCGATCTGACAGGATACAAGGCGGAGGAACTGGAAAAGATCGTGGATCGGCTTTCCTCTTCAAACAAGCGCTGTGTCTTTGAATGGGTCGATGGGCAGCTGATCGGCGAAGATATCTGCACCAATGATGAAGCTTCGACTCTGGTAAATGAGACGCTCTACGACTACTATCTGTCCTCCTACAGCTACATCAGCTATGAAGGAAATGAACTGCAGAATACCAACCTGATCTCAAGCGACTGGAAGGGAACATCGGGCTACTTCAACGTGGATGAAGAGACGCTCATAAAGTACTTTAAAGGCAGCTTTGCCGGCGGTTCCGAGTACGACCTGTCTCAGATCCCCGGCGGTGAGCTTCTGATCGGGGAAATAGCAGGATTTACGCCGGATTTCTCCAATGTGGCAGCATGGAGGCATCCTACGGAAGGAGGAACCAACAGGTTCGCCTATGGACAGTGTACGTGGTTTGCCTATGGCGTGTTTTATCAGCTATATGGTGAGGCGCCAAACGGCTGCGCTGGAAACGGCGCTTCATGGGTCAATCAGTTCAGTATGC
>JAFONG010000209.1 GCA_017418585.1 Erysipelotrichaceae bacterium
CAGGGTCTTGATGGATATGATCCGCTGCCTTATATCGACTTTACGGTATCTCCAATCGGAGAAATCACTCTGCTGACACAGTTCGATCTTGTTACGCTAACAAAAGAAGGAACCGAACAGATCAGTTATGTTCTGACTGTCGGCAACTCGGAGAGAAAGAAAGCGTCGATCTGGAAGACGGATCAGGGATACAATACTTTGACCGGTGCTTCGTTTGCCCTGTACAAGGCGGCTGATTGTGATGAAACCGGCAGACCTAATGAAGGCGCCGTTCCTGTGAAAGCCGGGAACATCGGTACTAACGGCATTCTGAATCTGGGTGATCTTTCTATCGGCAAGTACTATCTGATAGAGACGCACGCTCCGGATGGATACATTCCGGCTGAAAAGCCGATCGAAATAACGATACTGTCAGGATTGAGCGGAAAAGACGCCGTAAAGGCGATGCAGGCAGGACGGGAATCGGATACCTACGACAAGAACGACGCTTATTTCGTTAACGGTCAGGATGAAAAGACCATCCAGATCCGCGTCTGGAACAACCCGGGTGTTGTGCTTCCTTCTACGGGCGGTACAGGCAGGATGTCATATTATCTGACCGGAAGTCTGCTGATGATCATATCGGCAATTCTTCTTAAAAAGATAAATAGATAGGTTTATTATAAATACTGTTAGGAGTTTATGAAGATGAAGAAAATCGTTTTACTGTTTTTGAGTGTTATGATGGCTTTCTGTCTCTGTGCATGTTCCGGCAAGGGCGTCTCGGCAGGCAAAGCCAAAAAGATCGTCGACGACACGAGTGTCATGGCCATGAGCTTTACGTGCCCGGATGCTTACGAGAGCGTTGAACGCTACAGCGAGCTGGATAAGACAGGCAAGCTGATCGAGAAAGACATCACTTACAATCTTCCGGAGGGGAAGATTCTGGGTTATGCCTATTCTTCAAGCGTCGATGTTGTGAGTCTGATGGATCTCTCTTCCCTGGAGTCCCTCGAGCAGGGCGGTCAGACATGCTACTTCTATCCGTATGGGGATGATACATATGTGTTTGTTCCTGTAGGCGAGGATCTGTATGCGATCGATTACACGGGCGACATCGAGGAGCTTAAGGAAATCGTGAAATCGATCAGTTTCACAAATGCCCAGGATACGATTACCGATGACACCGAACTTGGCGACATATCCTTCACGTTCGAAGATGAAGACAAGGTCTATGCTCATGCCGTAAGGGTTCTTGAAAACAAGGCCGGAGAGATTGAGCGCAAGAGCGTTCAGTACTACTTCGGTGAAGATGACAGCAATCAGGAATACCGTATCTTCTTCTCTCTTCACAAGAATGCCAAGATCGAAGATCTCACCGATCCGGATAGGACTTACGAAGAAAGAACGATCAACGGGACCACTTATACCGCACATATCAGCGACAATTACGACAAGCCGTACAACTACTATACGCAGCACGGAAACGACGTGTATCAGATCGTAAACAACGGTACGGGCGGCTGGTTTGTCGACAGGAGCGAAGAATCGTTCGAAGCTCTTGAAGCGATACTGAATACGGTAAGCTTCAGATAGTCTAAACGAAAACACCGGTGCAGATATGCCGGTGTTTTTTATTGAGTCTATATCATAAAAAGGAATAATATATAATAAACAAAAGGAGAATCGAGATGGATAGATTCGATAATAAGAACGTTGATCTGAGCGCTTTAAAAAAGAAAGCTTTTAATCTGCGTTGGGCAGAAGTTGAGGACGGCGTGATCCCTCTGACGGCTGCAGATCCCGATTATCCGATCGCTCCTGAAATCAGGAAGGCGATGGCTGAATACATCGAAGACGGCTATTTCTCCTATGCGCCGAAAACGGGTCTTCCGGAATTCAGAAAAGCGATGTCGAAAGCCTTAAAGGAAAGAAAAGGCGAAGAGATCGACGAGTCTATGATCCTGCCGGTCGATTCTGCCGCGAGAGCCATGGCCGTCATAGCCGAAGCGTTCCTTAAACCGGGAGACGAGATGATCGTCTTTGATCCTTGCGATTTCCTGTTCAGGGAAGCGTGTCTGAGAGCGGGAGGAACTCCTGTATCTTTCCCGGTACCGCTGGACAGCGAAAACAGAAAGATGGATCTGAGTGCTCTGGAAAGCTGTATCACGGAAAAAACGAAAATGATCGGTCTGTGCAATCCGCACAATCCTTACGGTCTGACTTATACCAGAGAAGAACTGGATTATCTGATGCGGATCTGCGAGAAGTACGATCTTCTGATCATGAACGACGAGATCTGGTCGGATGTCATCTATCCTGATTCGAAATTCAACAGCATCTACTGTCTGGGCAACAATCGCTGCGACAGGGTCATAAGTGTCTTCGGTTTCTCCAAGAGTTTCGGTCTGGCCGGTCTTAGGATCGGAGCGATCTACTGTACCGATCCGGATCGTTTCAACAGATGCGTCGAAGCTTCTGCGGTACTGAATACCCAGGGAGGAGCGACCTCCATTTCTCAGGTAGCTGCTGCAGCTGCGATGAACGAAGCGTATTACTGGGTAGATGAATTCCGTGAGCATATCATGAAAAATCGGGATATGGCCGTGGAATATATCAACAGGGAAATACCTAAGCTCCATGCCTACAGGCCGAAAGCCACGTACCTGCTGTATGTCGACATCGGCGAGCTGAACATGAGTGCTGCGGATTTTGTCGCATATCTGCGCAAAGAACACAAGCTGACTATCGTCCCGGGCGGGCATCAGTACTTCGGCGATCAGTCGGAGGGACATGTCCGCATCTGCATCGCTACCAGCAGGGAAATACTGGAAGAAGGATTAAGAAGACTTAAGGCAGGCGTAGAGGGTCTGTCACAGATATAAACAGGAGGAACAAGATGAAAACGATTATCCATTCAGAAAACGCACCGAAGGCGGTAGGGCCTTATTCGCAGGCGATCAAGGCGGGAAACTTTCTGTTTCTTTCAGGAGCCATTCCAATCGATCCTGTGACGAATGAACAGGTTGAAAAAGACATCCGCGTTCAGACGAAGCAGGTACTGAAGAATATCGATGCCATTTTGAAGGAAGCGGGATACGAAGAAAAAGACGTCGTCAAGACGACCTGCTACCTGGCGGATATCAATGATTTCGGCGCATTCAATGAAGTCTATGCGGAATACTTCGTCAACAAGCCGGCACGTTCCTGCTTCGCGGTAAAAGATCTGCCGAAGGCGGTCATGGTTGAAGTCGAAGCGATCGCATACAAAGAGTAACATGAAAGAAAAAATGACCGAAGCTTTCCGTAAGGCAAACGGAGGTCTTTTCAATGAAACGGAAAAAGCCGATGTCGGCACATCCTATCAGGAGATGTCCAGACAGGGAATCGCTATCATGGGTTGGGCGATTCCTCGAAGATTGCCGCCTATCTTCTGAAAGAAGCGAAAGTCGCAGTCAACGACAGAAAAAACTACGGACCGGGAGGGGAAGGACACCTGCGTATCGTACCTGGCGTATACAGGGACGACTGCTCCGTTTACGATTGTCTTTACCGTATCCGGGATGCATTAAGATCCTATCGGGAAAGTCACTAAAGAAAGAAAGAGATTCCTGTTCTATGCGGGGATCTTTTTGTTTA
>JAFONG010000210.1 GCA_017418585.1 Erysipelotrichaceae bacterium
GTACCTGTAACATCGATGGCCAGTCCTCCGTACAGGGATCCCTGATATAGATCGTCACATGCCTTTTCGTTGATGTTGTTTAATTGTCCGATGCCTGATAGAAGCAGTTTGATTCCCTGCAGAGCATAGTTTCTGGATTCATCGGTCGCCTTGTTTGAGAAGTAGCTTTCATTGCAGTGAGTCAATGCATCGACAGCCGTAGATGCTCTGGTTCTATCAGGCATTGAGAAAGTGTACTTCGGATCACATAGGGCATAGTCCGCATAGAACAGATCGTTATGAATGCTGTTCTTGCGGCCGTTGGCTCTGCTCAAGACTGATACTTTAGTTACTTCGCTTCCGGTTCCTGCCGTTGTTCCAATCAGAATAAGCGGCAGCCTCTTGTTCTCCCATTTCTGGCCGTACAGTTCTTCTTCTGTTTCTGCCGGATTATGTTTCAGACAGGCTATGACCTTTGCGGCATCAAGCGGCGAACCTCCGCCGATCCCAATTACACAGGTTGAATTACTCAGCGGCTTTGCGGCTTCAAGAACAGAAGCGACTTCGGGATTCTCCCTGATCCTGTCATATATGACATATTCCTTATCGCCGATGACACTAAGCACATCATCCAATGCACCGGAAAGCCTGGCGCTGTTTTTTCCGCAGACGATCAGATATCTCTCGCCAAGCGAGCGTATCAGTTCCCCGCTTTTCAATACAACATCCTTATCGTATAGTACTTTGACATTATTGCTCTTTATCATGTCTCTATTATAAAACATCTCCCGGGCTGCGTTATAATGAACTCGGAGGTATCTGTATGGTAAAAAGAGGATCGGATTGTTCAAATGAAATCAGAGAACACATGCGTGGCGGTGACGGACAGGTGGTAATTACGAATCTGTTCGAGAAAGACGAGTTGATGGGTAAATCAAGAATGTTTGGTACACTCACCCTGGAGCCGGGCTGCGGCATCGGTGTTCATGTGCACGAGAACGAACAGGAATATTTCTACGTCGTTAAAGGAAATCCCGTCTATCAGGATGACGATCAGGAAATACAGCTGCACGAGGGTGATGTAACGATCTGTGAAGACGGCCACAGTCACGGCATCGCAAACCATAGCGATGAGACAGTTGTTGTATTGGCCTGTATCCTGCTGAAATAATATTGATTCATATTTTGTCTGATATTCAGAAACAGAAGCCGTTATATGCTTCTGTTTTATTAATATCGACTCTATTTTGTGTCCGGATATCATATAATTGTATTGGAGAAAATCGAAGATGAGCGAAATAATCAAAGGAAAAGTATCCATTGACAGACGGCTTTGTAAGGGCTGCGGCATCTGCGTGGCTCTTTGTCCGAAGAAGATCCTTCTGATCGATGAAGACAGCAAGGCTTATGTTACGGAAAGGGAAGAATGTATCGGGTGCAGACAGTGCGAATTCCACTGTCCGGACTTTGCGATCCTGATGGTAGGTGAAGATGGGCAACTATAAGATCATAACAGGAAACGAGGCCTGCGCCAGAGCGGCGATCGCTTCGGGAATGCGTTTCTTTGCGGGTTATCCGATCACGCCGGCAACGGAGATTGCGGAACTTTGCAGCGAACTGCTTCCTCAGGTGGATGGAACGTACATGCAGATGGAAGACGAGCTTGCTTCCATCGGTGCAGTGATCGGTGCCAGTGCAGCAGGCAAGAAAGCCATGACGGCTACCAGCGGTCCGGGTTTTTCTCTGATGCAGGAGAATCTGGGCTGGGCTTATATCAATGAGATTCCTTGTGTGATCGTCGATGTCATGAGAAAAGGTCCTTCCGGCGGTTCTTCCACTCTGCCGGCACAGGCCGACATCATGCAGACGAAATGGGGTACCCACGGCGATTACCGCAGCCTGGTGCTGACTCCGGCTTCCGTTGAAGAGATCTATCACGAGACGATCAGAGCATTCAATCTTGCGGAGAAATTCCGTCAGCCGGTCATCCTGCTTTACGATGCGGTACTGGCTCACATGTCGGAAAAGGTCCTGATCCCGGATGACGATGAACTGGAGATCATCGACAGGGCCAGACCTGCAAGCAAGAACAACTATAATCCATTCAATTATGCCGACAGTTCCGTTCAGCCTCTGGGTCATTTCGGTGAAGGCTACAACATTCACATGTCCGGATTGACTCACGACGAGACGGGTTTCCCTGTCAGCAATCAGAACACCACCGGACTTCAGATTCTGATCCATCATCTTTTCGACAAGATCGATGATCATTACGATAAAGAAATCAAGAAATACGAAGCCTATCGCTGCGAAGATGCGGATGTGCTGGTCGTCAGTATCGGCATCACTTCCAGAAGCGCAAAGAACGCCGTCAAACAGGCAAGAGAGATGGGTATCAAGGCTGGACTGTTCAGACCGATCACGATGTGGCCTTTCCCGCATGAAGATTTTTCCCGGATCAACTATCATTCCAAAGCCATTGTCACGGCGGAAATGAACAACGGTCAGCTCAACCAGGTCGTTACGGAAGACATCGACCGTAATCAGAAACTGGTGATGAAGAATCTCTACGACGGCGATCAGATCAGAGACATCGACATTCTGAATTCGATAATCGAGGCGAACAAGTATGAAAAGCGCTAACATATACGACAAATATCTGGTTGAAGAGAAACTTCCGACCATGTGGTGTCCAGGCTGCGGCAACGGCATCGTTCTGCAGTCCATTATCAGAGCCATCGATGAGATGGATCTTGATCATGAAAAGATCGTCTTCGTTTCAGGAATCGGCTGTTCATCCAGAGCGGTCAACTATCTTAAATTCGACTGCATGCATACAAACCACGGCAGAGCCATCGCTTTTGCGACCGGCATCAAGATGGCCAATCCTGATCTTAAGGTCATCGTTCTAACCGGTGACGGAGACTGTGCCAGTATCGGCGGAAATCATCTGATCCATGCGTGCAGAAGAAACATCGATCTTACCGTCATCTGCATGAACAACTCCAACTACGGCATGACCGGCGGTCAGTATTCACCGACCACCCCTTTAGGTTATCAGACCAAGACCAGCGTCTACGGAAGCTATGAACCGCCGTTCGATCTTTGCGATCTGACCAGAAGCGCCGGAGCCAGCTATGTCGCCAGATGCGCCACCTATCTTCCGGTACAGATGAAAGACATCATCAAGAAAGCCATAGCTCATCACGGCCTGTCTTTTGTTGACTGTGCAAGCGACTGTCCAAGTCTTTTCGGCAGACTCAACAGAATGGGTGATGCCGCGCAGATGATGCTCAACTGGAAAGACAGACTGGTAAGCATCAGGCAGGCCGAAAACATGTCCAAGGAAGAACTTGAAGGTAAAGTCGTTTGGGGCGAGTTCGTCAACAAGAACGACCGGATGGAATATACCGATATCTATAAAGAAAACATCAGAAAGGCCAAGGAGGCGAAACATGGCTAATTATCAGTTGCGTTTTTCAGGGACCGGCGGTCAGGGAATCATGCTGATAGGAGACCTGATGGCCTACTACTACGGCCTGATTGAAGATAAGCAGATCGTACTGCTGAAATCCTATGGTCCGGAAGCCCGAGGCGGAGCCTGCAGAAGCGAACTTATCGTCGATGAAGAAGAATGCTATCCGGCCATTACCCGTCCGGATTTCCTTTTGGCCATGTCTCAGCAGGCCTACGACCTGTATACCGAAGATGCGGACGAAAAGACACTCATCCTGGTGGATGAGGAACTGGTTAAAAAGACTAACAGCAGCCTGCCTTTGACGCACAGACTCCCTTTGACCGAGATTGCCAAAGAAAAAACAGGCAAGGTCATCTGCGCCAACATCGTGGCTCTAGGAGCCATGACAAGACTCCTGAACATCGATCATGATGCGATGCTGAATGTGCTGAAAGAAAAACTTCCGCAAAGGATCCTGGATATCAATCTTCTTGCCTATGAAGAAGGCTATAAAGCCTTAGGAGAAGCCGAATGAACATTCACGAGTATCAGGCAAAACAGATGATGGATAGATACGGCATTCCTGTACCGGAAGGCTATCCTGCAGATAACATCGAAGAAGTTGAACAGATCATGGATCTTCATTTTCCTGACGGCAAGATCGTCGTCAAGGCGCAGATCCATTCCGGCGGCAGAGGCAAGGCCGGCGGTGTAATTTTAGCTAACACCAAAGAAGAAGCCATTGAAGCTGCAAGAAAGCTTTTCGGGAAGACACTTGTTACAAAACAGACCGGACCGCAGGGCAAGCTGGTCAGAAAAGTCTACATCGAAAAACAGTCACAGATCGAAAGAGAGATCTATCTTTCCCTGCTGATCGACACCAATGTCGGCAGACATACTTTTGTCGCCTGCGGCGAAGGAGGCACTTCAATCGAAGAACTGGCGGAAACGGCTCCGGAAAAGATCATCAAAGAAACCATTGATCCTTCCGTCGGTTTCTGTAAAGACACAGCTACAAACATCGCCGAAAGACTGGAACTGAACGACACCAATTCCGCAGAACTGACAGACATCCTTTCTCATATGTATGAGATGTTTATTCAAGAAGACTGTACACTGATAGAAATCAATCCGCTGGCTATCTGTAACGGCCATCTTATGGCTCTGGATGCTAAGGTAACGCTTGATTCCGATGCCATGTTCAGACACAAGGAAAACCTGGAACTGCAAGATCTCAACGAAGAAGATCCGCTGGAACTGGAAGCTTCCGCTTTCGGAATGAACTATGTATCCCTGTCAGGAAACATCGGCTGCATCTGCAACGGAGCCGGGCTGGGAATGAGTTCCATGGATACAATCTATCATTACGGAGGCAAGCCTGCCAACTTTATGGATACAGGCGGAACGATAACGGTCGATAAAGCCTACAAGGCTTTTGAGATCGTTTCAAGAGGAGAAAACGTCAAAGGCATCATCGTCAATATCTTCGGCGGCATTGCCAGAACAGATCTCATCGCTGAAGGCATTGTAAAGGCCATGGATGAACTGAACTATGAAAAACCGGTTGTTGTAAGGATCGAGGGAAACAGGGCGGAAACGGCCCATGAAACGCTTAAGAACGCAAGGATTCCGGTCATACTGGCTGAGAACTGTTCCGATGCGGTAAAGAAAATGCTGAAGAAACTGGAGGAAGACTAAGATGAGTATCTATGTAGATGAAAACACCAAGGTCATAGTCCAGGGCATTACCGGATCGCAGGGATCTTTCCATACCGATCTGATGCTGAAATACGGAACCAGGATCGTTGCCGGGACCAATCCTTCCAAGGCAGGAACAGAAGTGTGCGGAGTTCCTGTCTATGCGACCGTCAAGGAAGCCAAGGAAAAGACCGGAGCCAACGCATCGATCATCTTCGTACCTCCGTTCGCTGCAGCAAACGCAATCATTGAAGCAGTCGATGCCGGTCTGGACATCTGTGTCTGCGTTACGGAAAACATTCCGATCAACGACATGGTCAGGGTTAACGAACACCTTAAAAACAAAATAACCAGACTGATCGGACCAAACTGTCCGGGTATCATCTCTCCTGACAAATGTAAGCTTGGCATCATGCCTCAGGACATCCATCTGAAAGGACATGTGGGAATTGTTTCCAGAAGCGGATCGCTGACTTACGAGACCATTAAACAATTAAGCAGAAAAGGCATAGGCCAGTCTACTACCATCGGTATCGGGGGTGACGGCATAAAAGGTACATCCTTCCTGGATGCTCTGAAAGCCTTCAACGACGATGTAGATACCTGCGCCATTGTGATGATTGGCGAGATTGGAGGAAATGGCGAACAGTTGTCTGCCGACTGGGCTTATGAAAACTGCAAAAAGCCGATCGTTGGATTCATCGGTGGAAGAAGCGCCCCTCCTGGAAAGAGGATGGGACATGCGGGAGCTGTCGTATCCGGAAAGGGAGGTTCGGCTCTGGATAAGATAAAGTATCTTGAATCAAGAAACATCAAGGTAGCGGATATTGCGGATCATATCGGCGATGTGCTGATCGAGGTACTGAAAGAAAGCGATTTATATGAAAAATGCATAACTGGATAGTTATGCATTTTTTGTTTCGTTGCTTAAATGTTATACTGTCATTTCTCCGCACAGATCTTTTTCCATCAGTTTTTTGATCTGTTCCGTACTGTCGCATTTATTGAATAGATAGTAAAGTTTCGTTACCGCCGTTTCTGTCGTCATGTCTCTTCCTGATACTGCTCCTGCCTTGCGCAAAGCGCTTCCGGCTTCATAGGCAGACATGTCAACGGTCCCCTTAGGGCATTGTGAACACACAACGATAATGACGCCTCTTTCCTTTGCCTTCTGCAGCAGATCGATCAGAATGCCGTTATCATCCGGAACATTCCCCGAACCGAAAGTCTCTACCACAACGCCTTTCAGTTTTCCGGCCAGCACCGGCTCGAACAGATCGAAACGGATACCCGGAAATACCCGGATGACACCGATTGGAACATCTTCAAACGTCCGTAAATGGAACGGTTCGTCATGCGGTTTCAGGAATGCACTTTCGTTGTATGTGATGGAAATGCCCGCATTGGCAAGCACAGGATAATTCGGGCTGATGAATGCCTGCATGTCCTGGGCAGAAAACTTGCTGGCGCGGTTTCCTCTAATCAGCAGACCGCCGAAGTAGATACACACTTCACGGACTTTTCCCTTTCCCGCAATCATCATGGAAGTAATCAGGTTGTCTCGCCCGTCGCTTCTGGTTTCGCACAATGGGATCTGGGATCCGGTCAGGATCACCGGCTTGTTCAGATTTTCCAGCATAAACGACAAGGCAGATGCACTGTATGCCATCGTATCGGTTCCGTGCAGAACAACAAACCCGTCATAACTGTCGTAGTTGTCGCTGATGAGTCTGCCCATCGCATTCCATTCCTTCACGCTCATCTGACTTGAATCCAGAAGCGGATCGCATTCGATGAAATCCCATTCCGGCATTCCTTCTGCCTTTAACGAGTCCATATGAAATATGGCGCTTCGGAAATACGCTCCATCCGGTTTATAGCCGTCGGCCGTTCTGGTCATGCCGATGGTGCCTCCTGTATGAATGATCAGTATCTTATTCATGGTTATCTCTTCTTCCATTATAAATCATATCGTGATCTTTCCGACGTTTTGTGACGATTTAGTGTAAGGCTTTGTTTTATGAATAACCTATAAATCCTTTCTGTACTCCCTGACTATGTCCATAAGTTTTTTTACTCTTGATACATCGACTGCATTATAGAACTTGCCGTCAAACTTGAACCAGGTGCCTACAACACAGCCGTCAGATATTGAAAGTATATCAACAACCGTTTCTGCCTTGACGCCGTTTGAAACAAACACAGGTGTGTCGGTCGCGCTCTTGGCTCTAATGATGTTGGCGGTATCGACCTGCGATCCGGCGTTGTTTCCGTATACCAGCAAGGCTCCCGGAGCGATTGAGAAAGTGGCTGATTTCACGATGTCTTCAATCGGACGTTCTGAAACCTGTTTTGCTCCTTCCGGTACAAGCGTTGCCAGCGTATAAATGTCTTTGCATCCAACATCAACACGATGACGCTCTATTTCTCCTTGAGGATAAGACACAATGCCGTAGTCTCCTGCATAAGCTCCAAAAAAGCTTTCTCTGACAAAGTCGGCTTCTACTGCCGCTGCCAGGTCGAACACTTTGTAAGGATCCATGGCAACATCCACACCAAACGGAACCTTGATCTCGCTTTTCAGTTCTCCGATGATCCTGGCCATACATGCCACAGTGACGGTTCTTACATTCTCTACATAAGGAATAGAAAACTCGTTGCAGAAAATAATGCCGTCAATGCCTCCGTCCTGTAAAGCATGAAGATCTTTTCTTGCCCTGTCGATTACGGCCTTCATGCCTCCCTTTTCATCATACTTGGGGTCTGTTGGCAGTGCCATCAGATGTAGCATGCCCAGCACCGGTTTGTCTGTTCCAAACACTTTCTTCATCCACATAAATCGTTTCCTCCCGTTAATAAATTGTTCTGATCTCATATGTATTCTGCATCACTCTGAATTCTCATCTTTGAAAGAATCAGTAAACCCAGCCAAAACGCAACATGCTTGTAACTGCACTTATGTAATAAAACGATCTGAAATACTCTTACATAGAAATTATAAACAATGTGTGCAATAATTTGATTAAATAAGCAACGCAGATTTCAACATCAGACAACAATAGATATTAAAAAACGAAAGGATACAAAAACATGAAAGAATCAATCGCACAAAACCTGGAGAATCTCTGCCTTCTTCCAAGCCTTTCCGGACATGAACAGCTGGTCAGCAACTATCTTAAAGAACAGTTCGAATCCCTTGGTCTGGAAGTAGCAAGAGATGTTTTAGGCAATACCTTTACATGCGTCAAGGGTAAGAATCACGAAAAGAAGGTCATGGTGACGGGTCATATGGATTCTCCGGGCCTGATGGTTAAAACGATTACCGATGACGGATTTATCCGTTTTGAAAGAGTCGGCGGTATCCCGGAAAAAACACTGGTCGCTTTAAGAGTAGCTGTACAGGCAAAAGACAGATATGTCCCGGGCGTCATTGGCGTGAAGGCGCATCATCTGACATCTGCGGACGAGAAGTATAAAGTCGACAAATATCAGGAACTCTATATCGACATCGGCTGTTACAGCAAGAAAGAGGTGCTCGATCTAGGCATTAAGATCGGCAACGCGATCACTTATTATCCGACTTTCGTTCATCTGCAGAACGATGTCGTATCAGGAACGTTTTTTGACAACAGGATCTCCTGTACATGCCTCCTAGAGCTTGCCAGACTGTTTACAAAAAACAAACCTGACTGCGATGTTTATCTTGCGGGAACCGTACAGGAAGAATACACCATCAGAGGAGCGATTACCGCCGCCAGAATCATCCAGCCGGACGCCATCATTTGTCTGGACGCCGGGATGGCAGCCGATACGCCTGATCTGACAGGAACCGGTGAGACGAAGCTGGGAGACGGTCCGATCATGTCCCTATACAACTTCCATGGAAGAGGAACGCTCAACGGAACCATGCCTCATCCAAGCCTGGTAAAACTCTATGAAGAATGCGCAGAGGAAACAGGTATCAACCTGCAGAGAAATGCCGGTATCGGCGGTCTGACGGAGCTGGCATACATGCAGCTGGAAGGAAACGGCATTGCCGGCATCGACATCGAAGTTCCTTTCCGTTATTCCCATTCCTGCATCGAAACAGCGGATCTGAACGATATTGAAAAGACCATCAGGCTGACTGAACATGTTATCAGAAAAATAGACGGTAACTTTGATTTTGTCAGCAGGTAACCCATAAAATCAGGTTTTGCATATTCTCATCTTTATAATAAAAGCCTCGTTTAGAGGCTTTTTTAGGATTCCGAATCGCTTTTCAGTTTTATGATCAGACTTATGATTATGCATATCAGGAAAATCGCGGTTCCGATTGCCATCAACAGATAACCGGTTCTTAAGAAATCGTCTCCTGCAAACTTCTTCATGTTGTACAGACACAGCAGTATCATTATGATCGATAAAACGATAATGATGATAATATTCTTCGTTTTTATGTCTCTCGCCCAGGTCTTCAGGAAAAGCTCTTTTTTCCCCGGTTTGTACTCAATAGGAATACAGTTATCCAGACACTTCTTCTGAAAAACATATCTGCCGGAAGCGACGACTGCCGCGATCAGCGCCAATACGATCAGAAAATGGAACTTTCCATAAAGTCCCGCACATATCGCAAGTACGATTCCTATTACCAGATAGGTCTTGTAATCGTCATACTTATAGGCTTCGCTGTTAGGTACGACATATGCCTCTTTACAGAACACATCATAGAACAGCGTTCCCGGTTTTTCTCCCTGATAAATAGAAGGTCCTCTTAAATCAACAGCTTTTGTTTGTGGTTTTGCCATAATATCACCTTTACTGAATCAATTATATAAGCTGAAAGGTTCTTTGTCTATCACGCAGATCTTAACCCGGGAAACACGGGGGTCAATATGATAGAATAAACTAGAAGAGGTATAAGATATGCGGGTTTCTCCATCGGTTGCTTCCAGTGATGTACTATATGTTGCCAGAGAAGTGGATTATATCGACCGGTACTTTGACAACATTCATCTTGATATAGAGGACGGCGTTGTTCTGCTGGGTATAACTTTTGGAATGAAAATGGCCAGGAAGGTCTGCGAGTATTCCAGAAGCAAAGAAAAGACGATCCATCTGGAAGTCCTGAATCCTCTGGATTATCTGGAAGATCTGAAGCAGATCAGCTGCGACTGCGTCTTTATTCAGGTTTCCCATCTGAAGAATGCCGTTGAAGTCATTAACAGGTTTAAGGAAGCCGGCATACCGACCGGAGTTAATCTTAACGATGCCGATGTCAATAGAGAGGATCTTACGGATATCCTGGCCACATCCAGAGACTTTCTGATCAGCACTACAGACCCGTTTGATCCAAAACAGGAATACCTCCCGGACATGGAAGAATTCGCCTTAAAACTCGCTGAAAACGACGACTACAGAATCTGGATCGACGGATGCATCACTTATGAAACATACGAAAGACTCAAGGATTCCAGAATTTATTGTGCCGTTATCGGAAGAGCGATCTTCTCCGATAAAGAGTTGTCGATTAAACTGTTTTCATCTACAATGAAGTAGGTGTATATACGAAAGAAGGAGGAAAGAAATGAAGTTTACAGAAGACACTTCTAACTGGTTAGAAGAACTATTCAAGGTTAAGAAGCCGATCATTGCCATGTGTCACCTGCAGCCGCTGCCCGGCGATCCTTACTACGATGAAGAAGGCGGCATCGAAAAGATCGTTGAGTGCGCAAAACACGACGTCATAGCGCTGCAGAACGGTGGAGTCGACGGAATCATGTTCTCGAATGAATATTCGCTTCCTTACCTTACAAAGATGGAACCTATCACTCTGGCTGCCATGGCCTTCGTGATCGGACAGGTCAAAGATCTGGTTAAGATCCCGTTCGGCGTGAACTGCCTGTGGGATCCGATATCATCTCTTGATGTCGCAAAAGCGACAGGCGGCAAATTCATCAGAGAAATCATCTCCGGCGTATATGCTTCCGACTTCGGTATCTGGAATACCAATTCCGGCGAGACCGCAAGACACAGACACAGAATCGGTGCCGATCATATCAAGATGCTTTACAACATTGTTCCGGAAGCGGCCGTTTATCTTTCCGCAAGAGACATTGCATCCATTGCCAA
>JAFONG010000211.1 GCA_017418585.1 Erysipelotrichaceae bacterium
CAGGTATCAGTATTTCCTTCTGCAGTCAAATACGGATACCGATCTGCTTAGAAGATATCTGTCGGAGAAGAACTATACCATTGAAGATGAAAGAGTCGTCTATGACGGTTTCTATTACGAGATCATCCGTTTCAGTGCGGACATGCACGAACCTTATACAGATAAACAGATTAAATACGGGCCAATCCTGCTGGAAAGAATGGATGAAGTATATATAGCGTATCTGAAAGAAAAAAGAAGACGTCTGGAAGAAATCAATCACCAGGCAAAGAAACCTGAATATGAACAAATTATGAATGAGATCGATGAGATATTGTATAATTGAGAAGTCGAGGTAAAAAAAGCTTATGGCAAACGATTTTAGAAACTATAGAAACGAAGCATTTCAGAACAAAGACAGTTTTAAAGAATATTTCGATTATTTTGCCCATATCTATTTCGGTAAAGACTTATCCGAAACAGGCATGATAGAGAAATACGTCGTTCTGGCAAAGATGGTAAGAACCTATATGCTGGAAGACTGGCGTGAAACAAAATACATCGTAAGAACGGACAACAAGAAACAGATCTATTACTTCTCTCTTGAATTCCTTTTAGGAAGGATGCTGAGAAACAATCTGATGTCCTTAGGCATTTATGACGTAGTGAAAGACGGTTTGAAGGATCTTAACGTATCGCTGGACGATCTGGAAGAAATCGAAACGGATGCCGGTCTGGGCAACGGCGGTCTGGGAAGACTGGCTGCCTGTTTCCTGGATTCCATGGCAACACTGAACTATCCGGGATCCGGCAATACGATCCGTTATCAGAGCGGTCTGTTTAAGCAGTTCATTATCAATAATGAACAGGTAGAAGTTCCTGACCAATGGCTGAGAATAGAGAATCCATGGGAAATCAGAAAAGCCGACAAGACGGTTGACGTCAGATTCTACGGCTATGTCGATGTAGTTCGTGACAGCAATGGCGAACTGGAATTCCACCGCAAAGATACGGAACACGTTCTGGCCGTTCCTTACGACATGCCGATCGTGGGATACAACACGGAAACTTCCAATACCTTAAGAATGTGGAGCGCCGAACCGTCCGATGACCTGCCGAAGGGAAGAGACTACCGTGAGTATCTGAGCGATGTCGACGATATCTGCCTGAACCTGTATCCGGACGATACGACCGAAAAAGGCAAGTATCTCCGTATTAAGCAGGAATATTTCTTTGTTGCGGCCGGACTGCAGTCCATCATCAACGACCATATGAAGGTATACGGTACACTGGATAATTTCGCCGAAAAAGTAGTGATACAGCTCAACGATACCCATCCGGCTCTCGCCGTTCCGGAACTGATGCGTATTCTGATGGATGCCTATCACATTCCATGGGCCAAGGCCTGGAACATCGTAACCCATACCTTTGCCTATACCAATCATACCGTCATGCAGGAAGCGCTTGAAAAGTGGCCTGTTGAGTTTATCAAGAAGCTGCTTCCGAGAATCTACATGATCATTGAAGAGATAGACAATCAGTTTAAACGCGAACTGATCGCAATGGGAAAGAAACACAACTTCATCGATTCCGTCTGTATCATCCATGAAGGAAACATCCGTATGGCATATCTGTCCATAGTCGGATCTTTCTCGGTGAACGGCGTTGCGAAGATCCACAGCAACATCATCAAGAACGATACGTTCCGCGACTTCTATGAGATCTATCCGGAGAAGTTCAACAACAAGACCAACGGCATTACGCCGCGCAGATGGCTGATGTATGCGAATCCGGAACTGTGTCAGTTGATCGAAAAGTACATCGGTCCTGATTTCCGCTATGATTTCAACAGGATAGAGGATCTGATAAATCATGTCGACAATGAAGAGCTGCAGCAGGAGTTCCTGAAAGTCAAGCAGATCAAGAAGGAACAGCTTTCCCGCTGGGTAAAGAAAAACTACGATCTGGACATTGATCCGAATTCCATTTACGATTCCATCGCCAAGCGTCTGCATGCCTATAAGAGACAGCTTATGGATATCATGTATGTGATTTCCTTATACTACAGGATCAAGGAAGATCCGGAATTCACGATGCCTAAGACGACATTCCTGTTTGGCGCCAAGGCGGCAAGTGCCTACACCTTTGCCAAGAAGATCATCAAACTGATCAACTGCGTAGCCGAAAAAGTCAACGCCGATCCGGATGTCAACAGATTCATCAATGTCGTATTCATTCCGAACTACAGAGTAACCGTTTCAGAAAAACTGATGCCTGCATCGGATATTTCGGAACAGATCTCTACTGCCGGAAAAGAAGCAAGCGGAACCGGCAACATGAAGTTCATGATGAACGGCGCCGTAACGCTTGGAACGCTGGATGGAGCCAATGTCGAGATCAGAGAGCTGGTAGGGGACGACAACTGCGTTATCTTCGGTTTCCATGAAGATGAAATCAGACATCTGAAGAAATACGGCTACGATGCGTATACCTATTATGAGAAGAATCCTGTCCTGAAACAGATCATCGATTCCTTTACCGATGGCACATGGTCGGACGACCCTGGAGACTTCAAGGATATTGCCGATGAATTCCTGCTAAGAAACGACGAATACATGGTTCTGGCCGACTTTGACGACTATGTCGAAGCGCATCAGAAAGTCTACCAGTATTATGCCGATCCGAAGAGGTGGGCCAGAATGTGTCTGGTAAACATCGCTAAATCGGCTTACTTCTCTTCCGACCGTACGATCGAAGAATACGCCGGCGATATCTGGAAGATCAGCAAAATCAGATCATAAAACAAAGGGATCCTGCGATCCCTTTTTTAAATAATGATAGGTCCCTGCAGTTCTTTCTTCAGATACGACTGCAGATCTTTGGTGAGTGATGCGTAGATCAGAGAGGTCTTCCATTCGATTTCTTTGTGTTTATCCGGAAGATTCTTGAACTGGGTGATGATATTCGCTTCATCTTTCAGTTCTTTCAGAAGCTGTCTTCCTTTTTCATTGAATCCAAGGACACGCAGATAATCCTTTTCCGGCAGGCTGTCCACATCCTCTTTCTTGATCTGACAGGCGATATGCAGGAGGGTTCTTTGAATTCTGGATCTGGTATACCTTCTAGAAATGCTGCTGCTGATGAAATCCTCATAGTCTTCACATTCCACGGCATTTTTTATCAGCATGTTTTCGATGCCTTCCGATACCATGAAGATTTTCTGCAGGTCGTCTTTCGAAGTGGTAAACAGCAGTCTTCTCAGATAAGGATACAGATCTGAATTAAAGACCGGATCACTTATGTCGGCAGGTGTTGCCTTCGATACGTCTTTTCCTTCCTCCAAGGCTTTGCGTATGGCTGTAGCCGAAGATATGACATCCAGATCGGTCGAATGGTAGTCGTTGGTACGCTGGATGCAGACAGGTATCATGGAAGTATCCTTCATGGCTTTCAGATAGGTTACCGCCAGCATGTCGTTCGGATATAATGATCCGGAAAGCAGACCGTAGGATTTCGGAAAAGAATTCCCGTCATGGAGCAGCGTCTTCAGCCTTGTCACGTCGATTTCCAGTTCGCTGTACTTCTTCAGTTCTTCCAGGTTGTTGGTCTCAGAACCGAAGACCAGATGATCCGCATGCAGCAGGTTCAGCAGGTGTACGGCTTTCTTTCCAAAGACATAGGCGTTCTGTACGGTGTCGATAAAAGGAAGTTCTACAACAAGATCTACCCCATGCTTCAAAGCAACCTCCGTCTTCTGAAACTTGTCCATGACGGATAAATCTCCCCGCTGGCAGTAGCTGCCGCTCATTACCGCTACCAGAACATCCGGATCGGTGAGTTCTCTGGCTTTCTGAATATGATAGACATGACCGTTATGAAACGGATTGTATTCGGCAATGATGCCTGTAATTTTCATATGAATATTATATAATAATCCTATGAAAATCTATCTGAAAGATCTGATGAACATTGCAGATGAAAAAGTCTATCCGGTAGATATCGCTTCCTATGACGTAGAAGACAATCTTTTTCTTAGAAGACTGGAAAACGTTACAGGAGATGTCAGCTTCTACTATGGTCCCGCGGATGATTTAAGGATCAACTATTCTCTTTCGGGAGACTTTATCTGTCCCTGCGCTTTCTCTCTGGAAGATGTAAGAGTCCCGTTCGAGCTGAACGACGACGACCGGGTCGTAACAAAACAGAACGAAGAAGGATTCTTTCTGGATAATGCGACAGAGATCGAAAAAGCCGTCCTGCAGATCGTTTTGCCGGAAGTTCCGATAAAAGTTGAAAAAAAAGAAAAAATAGAGTATTCTAGTGGGGATGGCTGGTCTTTTGTATCCGAGGAAGACTATGAATCGTCCCGAAAAGATGAAATAGATCCGCGTCTACAGAAGCTTATGGAATACAAATTCGAGGAGGAAGATTGAGATGGCTGTTCAGCAAAGAAGAAATTCAAAGACCCGTAAAGCAAAAAGAAGAACCCATTATAAATTAATGACCCCGGCTATGGTAAAATGCCCATCATGTGGCGAATACAAGCTGGCTCATCGCGCTTGCCCGAACTGCGGCGCAAAATAAGTCATAGAGGAACTTTATATGCTTGACGACCGGAATCAGATCCGGTTTTTTTGTTTCTATGCGACATGACTGATTCACCGGACTTTTTTCATCGACAGAAACGTAAAAAAAAGCTCAAAATACAGAAAAGTGCAGAAAATACTGCACTTTTTTATTTACTTTTTATATTCAAAATGCCATAATAGTGGTAGAAAGTGGCTGTTTGTGGGGGAAAGTGGTAGATGTTTATTGGTGAATATCAGCACAATCTGGACGCCAAAGGACGTATCGTCGTCCCTGGAAGATTCCGTGAAGAGCTTCACGAAAGCTTTATTCTGGCCAGAGGACTGGATGGATGTCTATCGATCTATTCCCTGAAACAGTGGGACAAGATGTTTGAAGAAATCGACAAGCTTCCTACGACCAAAAAAGCCGCAAGACAGTACATCAGAATGCTGACAAGTACAGCGACAGAATGCACGCTGGACAATCAGGGAAGAATACAGATCCCGGCTTTCCTGTCAAAACCGGTCAATATCGTCAAGGAATGTGTCGTAATCGGCGCCAATGATCATATCGAGATCTGGGACAAGGCAACCTGGGATTCCTACTATCTGGATGCTTCCAACAGTTTCGAGGAAGTAGCCGAGAATCTGAACGATCTACTGCACAATGAATAGACATGTCAGTGTGATGCCTGAAAAGGCCATAGAGATGCTGAATGTAAAAGAAGACGGCATCTACGTGGATGGGACGCTGGGAAGGGGAGGCCATTCCAGAAGGATCCTTGAAAAACTGAAAACAGGAAGACTCTACTGCTTCGATCTGGATGAAGAAGCTATCGAAGAATCGAAGGAGATCCTGAAAGACTATGACAATGTCACATTCATCCACGACAACTTCAAGAACATTGCAAACTATGTAGAACACGCCGACGGCATACTGCTGGACCTTGGCGTATCCTCACCGCAGTTTGATGAAGGAGAAAGGGGTTTCTCCTACCGATATGACGGACCGCTGGACATGCGTATGGATAAAGATGGTCCTCTTAGTGCCTACGATGTCGTAAACGATTATCCGCAGGAAAAACTGGAAAAAGTCTTATGGGAGTACGGTGAAGAAAGATTCGCCCGGAAGATCGCAGCGGAAATCGTCAAGAACAGACCGATCTCAACGACCCTGCAGCTGGTCGATGTGATAAAAAAAGCCTTACCGGCAAAAGTCCTGAACAAGAAAGGACATCCGGCCAAGCAAAGCTTCCAGGCCATAAGGATCGAAGTAAATCAGGAACTGGACAGTCTAAGGACATTTCTAGAAGAAACGGACAGGATCCTGAACGAAGACGGAAGACTGGTCATCATTACTTTCCATTCTCTGGAAGACAGGATCGTCAAGCAGTACTTCAAGAAACTGACGACGATCGAAGACGACAAACGGATCGCCGTCAGACCGGAAGATGTCAAAGTGGCCGACTACAGACTGCTGAACCACGGCGAAAAAGCCAGTGAAGAAGAGATAACGATGAATCACCGCTCAAAGAGCGCAATCATCAGAGGAGTAGAAAAGGATTATGGCAAGAATCGTTAAAAGAAAAAGAAGAAGACTCAGTTTAAACGGCTTTGCGCTGATCGTTTTTACATTTTCCATGATCGCCTGGCTGATCACGACCCTTCTGGTCAATACGATCAATACTTCACTGACAATGAAGATCCAGACCATGTCCGAAGAACTGGCCATGCTTAAGAATGAAAATCAGTCTCTGAACTACGAGATACAGACCCTGGAAAACAAAGACAGAGTCTATGAGGTAGCGCAGGCTGCGAATATGGATCAGATATCAGAAAACATCATATCTGTAACAGGTAACTAAAATGAAACGAAGTAATCTTAGACTTCGTTTTCTCTATTTCATCCTTTTATCTATCGTACTTATTGTCATCGGCAATGTTTTTTTCGTTACGATCGGCAAGAAACACGTAAGATCAGGAACATCGCTTGACGATTACATCTACTCCGTTTCCAATGTTGAAGAGAAGATCTTCGCTTCCAGAGGAAACATCTACGAAGCAGGAGGAAGCATCGTAGCCCAGGATGTGCAGACTTATGACATAATCTGTTTCCTGGATCCGGATCGTCTATCAAGCGGAAACGAAATCGCGTACATCGACAATCCGTCCTATGCAGCATCGATGCTGGCACCGATCCTGGAAATGGATGCGCAGGACATTTACGACATTCTTGTTTCAAGTCAGGGGTTGTATCAGACGGAATTGGGAGCCAACGGCAGAAATCTTTCAGAAGAACAGAAGAATGCCATCCTGGCAATTCCAGATCTGCATGGCATCGGATTCAGGAATTCATATAGACGCTATTATCCATACGGAGACATCTTTTCGCCGCAATTGCTAGGTTTTGCCCAATCCGATAATACAGGCAGACTGGTAGGAAAACTGGGCCTGGAAGCCTATCTGAACGATGAATTATCCGGAACGGATGGAAGCCATTCCTATCAGCAGGACAAGCACGGTTTCATACTGCCGGGAATGTACGATGAAACGGTTGCGGCAATTAACGGATACAATATCTATCTAACGATCGATCTGTCCATTCAGGAAGCGTTGAATACCGCACTGAATACGACCATCGAATACAAGAACGCCAGCAGAGCCTGGGGAGCAGTTGTAGAGATCGATACAGGCAAGATCCTGGCATGGGGACAGTATCCTACATACAATCCGAATCACCTGACCTCAGAGGATACGCAGGTCAATTTCGGTTCGCAGCTGGCTTATGAACCTGGTTCCGTCATGAAGTCCGTCATCTATGCTTCGGCAATGGACCTGGGAGTATATGACGGAGATGCCTTGTTCGATTCATCTTCGTACTGCTATACGGCAAGTACGGGCCGTACTTATTCAGGAAATTCGCTTGGCTGCATCCATAACGTATCTTTCAGAGAATGGGGTAGCATTCCTCTTGACTACGGTCTGATCTATTCCAGCAACGTAGCAACCGCAACGCTGCTATCCCAGTACGTCGGCATTGACAATTACAGCGAATATCTGGATCGTTTTCATTTATATCAGAGAGTCAACACCGATGGAATCGATGAAATTGCCGGTTATACCAACTACGATAATTCACCAATCGATAAAATAACGGCGACTTATGGCCAGGGTTCTTCTACGACCATGCTTCAGCTGCTTCAGACCTATACTGCAATATTCGGAAACGGCGAAATGGTGAAACCATATTTCATCGACAAGATCATCGACCCGAATTCCGAGAAAACCGTTTATCAGGGAAGAAGAACCGTAGCCGATACACCGATTTCAGAAAGCACTGCCCGTCAGATGCAGGATCTGTTAAGAAGAGTCGTATCCGATCCCGAAGGAACCTGCCGGCATTATGCCGCAAGAACAGTTGAAGTCATGGGCAAGACGGGTACTTCCGAGATTCCGATGGACGGAACCTATGCGGAAGACGACAACATTATTTCCTGCATGCTGGGATTCCCGTATGAAGATCCGAAATACATGGTATATTTTGCCTATGTATCGCCTGAAACAGTTTATTACAACTACGAAATCAAGCCGATTCCCGATCTGATCGACAGGATCGCGCTGTTAGAGAATCTGACGATTCCTGACGGTTCGGGTGAATCGGGGATATATCTTAGAAAATATGAGATGCCTTCGCTTCTCTCGTTAAACGTTAATGAAGCGGAAGATATTCTTGAAGAATACGGCTCAGATCTATATCTTATCGGCAACGGAGAGAGAATCGTTGCTCAGATCCCGGAAAAAGGGGATGATCTTTATACCGGAGAAAAAGTTTTCCTGATGACGGATGGAAACATCATCTATGTACCTGACTTTATCGGATGGACCAGAAAAGATCTAATCAGTTACTGGACGCTTACAAAACTTCCGATCGTGATCGACGGATATGGCGTTGTTTATGAACAGTCTACTGCTCCTGGAACTTTAGCCGACAAAAAACAGGAGATCACCGTAAAACTTCGCGATATTCACTATCCTGAATCATATGAAGAAATAATGGATGCAGAAACAGATGAATAGTGTATAATATTTTGGTATGGATTTTAAACTTATCTGCTGCATTGCAGCTGTATTGACTTTTGTACTGATGCTGATCGCGATGCCCGCTTTTATCAGATATCTGAAAAGAAGAAACATCGAACAGATCGCTTCCGAATATGCACTGGAAGAATTCAAGAATAAAGACAAGACCCCGATTATGGGCGGTTTGCTTTTTGTAGTCATACCGGTGATTGTATTTTTTATTGTTAATCTTAAAGGAATTACAGACAGACGTTTTCTGTTTGTTCTCTTATCCTATGTTCTGTACTGTTCTGTCGGTTTTATCGATGATGCGCTTATTATCGCAAGTCATAAGAACGACGGCCTATCCCCGAAAACAAGACTTATCATGGAACTTGTATATTCCGCCGGGCTGTTCTTTATATTCAGAGATATTCTGCCGATGCAGGTAAGCGTTCCATTTACTTCGATAGTGATTCCTTTGAAATGGTATGTCTATCTGCCGTTCATGATTCTTCTGTACATGGCGGAAGCCAATGCAGTGAACTTTACCGATGGAATGGATGGCTTATGCGCAGGTGTATCGTTTATTGCACTGATCCCTTTTGTCATCCTTCTTTTTCTGCAGAACGATCATCATCTGGCTTTATTCCTTATTTGCATTCTGGCCGGCCTTTTAGGCTATCTGCGCTTCAATTTCCATCCTGCAAAGATCTTCATGGGAGACAGCGGATCGCTCGCTCTGGGAGCTCTGTTTGCTTCTCTTGGTTTAATTACGGATCAGACGCTTGCCCTGTTTGTAATCGGAGGGGTATTCGTCGTTGAGATGTTCTGCGTCTGTCTGCAGCAGTTCATGGTCAGAGTATTCCACAAAAGAGTATTCTCTTACACGCCGATTCATTACGCCTTTGTGATAAAAGGCTACAAAGAAACTAGAATCGTGCTGATGTTCTATCTTGTTCAGCTGGTTCTTTCAGCAATAGGATTATTCATCGGTATCTCGCTGTTATGAAATACCGTTTCAATACTGATGATCACAGTCTGAAGGAAAGGATATGTCAGATAAACGGCATTGATCCTGAAAGACTTGACGCAAAAGATTTTCTTCCTGATTACGATCTGGAAGTACTAAAAGAATTCAGAGAGATTCTTTTATCCAATAGCGATAAAAGGTTTTTTATTGTTGGGGACTACGACTGCGACGGAATCTGCGCAACCGTGATCATGAAACGTCTTCTGGATGATCTTAAGATACAGAATAATTACTATATCCCATCCAGAAGCAAAGATGGTTACGGAATCAACGACAGGATCGTACAGACGGCGATAGAAAACGGATTTGAAGTCATACTGTGTGTCGACAACGGCATTACGGCGAATCAGCAGCTTTCTATAGCTCGGGATGCCGGGCTTAAGGTACTTGTTATAGACCATCATGAGTTCAATGAAGCGCCTGAGGCTGATGCCTATCTGCATCCGAATCTGTTTCCGGAAGAATACGCCGACATGTGTGCCGGAGGTCTCTGCGCTCTGCTGTCTAACGGTTTCCGCTACGATTCTCTTACGAGTGTATACGGAGGTCTGGCGACTCTGGCGGACATGGTTTCGGTATTCGGATACAACCGCCATCTGATGAAAGAAGCGATCAGACTGCTGAATGAAGAAGAGATCCTTCCGATAAGATATCTGGCCGGAAGCGAAAACATCGATTACGATACGCTTTCATTTCAGGTGATCCCTAAGATCAATGCCGTTTCCAGACTGGATGAGAGGATGAACGTCAATTACGTAGTCAGATATCTGCTTGACAACAGCAGCGAATGCATGATCTATCTCAACAGGATCGAAGAAATCAACAAGACCCGCAAGGAACTGACCAGACAGATGTTTACTCTTGCGGAAAGGGTAATGGATCAGGACCAGCAACTTATTGTGGTATGCTCAGAAGCCTTTAAGGAAGGACTGTGCGGTCTGATTGCCAACCGGATGATGTATGAATATCAAAAGCCCGTTATCGTTCTGTCAAAGAACGGAAACGAGCTGAAAGGATCGGGAAGAAGTCCGAAAGGAAGCGATCTGTACGGATATTTGAAACAGGTTGAATACCTTTTCACAGCATACGGCGGTCATGAACAGGCTGTCGGACTGTCGTTGAATGCGGACAAGTTTCAGGACCTGCTGGATCATATCTCCAGTCACGAGCTTTCGATGGAGGAGCAGATCAGAGATGTAATCGTTCTGAAACAGAATGAAATCGATTTCGATCTGTTGAAAGAGCTTGATGAACTGAAACCTTTCGGACCTGATTTTCCTGAACCGCTGCTGGGAATCAAGGATCCAAACATATCAAGAATCTACCGTTCAGCAGGCCGATTCAGGAAATACACGCTTAATGAAAAACTGGATGCCATCGATTTCCGGCATAAGGAAGAAGACAATGATTATTCGATGCTGATCGGTAAACTGAAAAGAGACGATTACCATTTAGCCAAACTCTCGTTTGTAATTGAAGAAACACTGTAGTTTTACTATAATTGATATGTATTTGCAGAGGTGAACGTTATGAATTTAAAAGACTATATTGCATCTATTCCCGATTTCCCGAAAGAAGGTATCCTGTTTAGAGATATCACGCCTTTGATGGCTGACGGCGAGGCATTCAGTGAGGCATGCAATGCTCTGATTGATTATGCAAAAGAAGTCGGTGCACAGGTCGTAGCCGGTCCGGAATCCAGAGGATTCATTTTCGGCTGTCCGGTTGCGTATGAACTGAAGATTGGCTTTATTCCGGTCAGAAAACCGAATAAGCTTCCTAGAAAGACGATATCTTACAAGTACGATCTGGAATACGGATCAAACGAGCTGCACATGCATGCGGATTCCGTCAAACCGGGACAGAAAGTCCTGATCATCGATGACCTGCTGGCAACCGGAGGTACTGTTGAAGCTACCATCAGGATGGTTGAACAGATGGGCGGCGAAGTTGTCGGATGCGCATTCCTTATTGAGCTGGAAGATCTGGGCGGCAGAGAGAGACTGAAAGACTATAACGTTTTCACATTATTAAAATACTGATTAAAATCGAAGCTTTGCTTCGGTTTTAAAATAGAAATATGGTAAGTCTTATTTCAACAAAAGAAGAGCTTTTTAATGAGATCGGCAAGTACATTAAAAACCAGGAATCGCTTGATCTGATTGAAAAAGCCTACAGCTATGCCTATGAAAAGCACAAGGATCAGAAAAGGTCCTCAGGCGAACCTTACTTTGTGCATGTTTTGAATGTGGCCTATGAGCTGGCAAAGCTGAAGACCGATCCGAATACGATATGCGCAGGACTCCTGCACGATGTTATCGAAGACTGCGGCGTAGAAAAAGAAGAGTTTGTTGAAGAATTCGGCGAAGAAATCTATGAAATGGTCGAAGCCGTAACCAAGATCTCCAATCTGAAGTTTACCGATGAGAAGGAATACCAGGCCGTCAATCACCGAAAGATCCTGATTGCCATGGCCAAGGATGTCAGGGTTATTCTGGTAAAGCTGGTTGACCGTCTGCATAACATGCGCACGCTGGAATACCTGCCGGAAGTCAAGCAGAAAAGGATCGCCAAAGAAACACTGGACGTCTATGCGCCGATCGCGCATCGATTAGGTATTGCCGAAATCAAGAACGAACTGGAAGACCTGTCTTTCTACTATCTTGATAACGAAAAATACCACGAGATAGCCAGACTGGTTGAATCCAAGAAATCGGAACGCGACAAGCAGATCGAGATAATGATACAGGATATTTCCATCGTCCTGAAGATGCACAACATTCCATTCAGGATTTTTGGACGTTCCAAACATCTTTATTCAATCAATAAGAAGATGGTTACCAAGAACAAGCGTTTTGACGAGATCCTGGATCTTCTGGCCATCCGTATCGTTACGGAAACCGAACTAAACTGCTATGAAGTACTTGGCTACATCCATGCCGTTTACAGACCGATCCCCGGCAGGCTGAAAGACTATATTGCGATGCCGAAGATGAACATGTATCAGTCTTTGCATACGACGATCGTTGGACCGGACGGACGTATCTATGAAGTGCAGATCCGTACAGAGGAAATGGATGAGATCGCCGAAAGAGGTATCGCTGCCCACTGGTCCTACAAGGAAGGAAATAAACGTTCCCAGAAGGATCTACAGAATGAACTGCAGTGGCTGAAAGCTTTTGAGGAAAATTCGGAAGCGGATGCCAAAGAATTCATGAACGATATCACGCATGACGTTTTCAATGCGAACATCTACTGCATGACCCCAAGAGGAAGAGTCATCGACCTGGCGGCCGGCGCTACTCCGATCGATTTTGCCTACCGTATCCATACAGAAGTAGGAAACCAGACAGTCGGTGCGCTGGTCAACGGCGTTCTTGTACCGTTAAATACGCCTCTAAAGACCGGAGATGTCGTTGAACTGCGTACCAACAAGAATTCCACGCCTTCGGAAGACTGGCTGAAGATCGTCAAGACCAACCACGCCAGAAACAAGATCAAGGCCTATTTCCAGAAGAAGGAAATGGAAGACAAGGAGACTTTCATCAAGAACGGTGAAAACCTCTTAAAGGAAGAAATCAGAAAACACGATCTTGATCTGGATGAATACTACGACATGAAGAAGCTGGACAGAGTCGCAGGCACTTTCCAGCTGACGAATGCCAACGATCTGCTTTATGCAATCGGATGCAAGTCGATGGCTCCGATCGCCGTCGTTGAAAAACTGACAAAACTTGGCAAGAAAGAAGTCGATCTGTCGCTGCTTGAAAGGATCGCCAAAAAGAATTCCGCCAGGAATCAGTTCGTATCCAAGACCGGAATCGTTGTAACCGGCATCAACTCGATGAAAATAGCTTTGTCACCGTGCTGTTCACCGGTATATGGCGATGATGTCAAGGGATTCGTATCGAAGGGGCAGGGCATTAAAGTACACAGAAGCGACTGCCCGAATATCGCCAACGAGAGACGCCTCATCGATATTCAATGGGATCCCGATAAACCGGATATCAAGTACGAGACTTCAGTCAAGATCTTCTCGAAAGACAGATCATATCTGCTGACCGATCTTGTTACGGTTGTTGCCCAGTTCAAAGCCAATCTGACAGCCGTCAACAGCGTGGCCAACAATGAAGATCTTACGGCTACGACTTCTTTGTCTTTCATGGTTACCGATAAGGAACATCTGGAAAACATCATGGCCAACCTGAGAAAAGTCGAAAGCGTGATCTCGGTTGAAAGAGCGATCAAATAGTGCTAGAATTCTGATATCGATAAGGAAAAGAATCATAATCCCGATTCAAAGCGAGAAGCGTACGGTGAAAGGCTTCATGAAGGAGATTGAGGGACACTTCCTTGATGCTTATGAGAATAAGCCGCAGATGCTGCGTTACGGCAACAAGGGCATATCATATGATATGAACTAAGGTGGTACCGCGTTATTGACGTCCTTAGACAGGACGTTTTCTTATATTTAAGGAGGATTTGTTATGGCATATCAGACAGTAAAAGGAACCTATGATCTATTGCCTGAAACTCTGTTGAAGTTTCAGGATCTCGAGGATCTTTTCCGTCATTTTCTGGAGCTTTACGGCTATAAGGAAATAAAAACGCCTGTATTCGAATACACGGGAGTCTTTCAGAAGGAAAACGATACCTCCGACATGGTCACAAAGGAAATGTATACATTCTCTTTGAACGGAAAGGATTCTCTTACCTTAAGGCCGGAAGGAACGGCAGGTGTCGTACGAAGCTTTGTCGAAAACAAGATGTACGGTACGGCAGAAATGCCGGTCAAGCTTGCCTATATCGAGGAAATGTTCCGTCATGAAAGACCTCAGAAGGGCAGACAGCGTCAGTTTACCCAGATGGGTATTGAAGCCATGGGTGACAAGGATCCTCTGATCGATGCGGAAGTCATCGCGCTAGGCTATTTCTATATCAGGGCCATCGGTCTAAGCGGCGTAAAAGTGCTGGTAAATTCGCTTGGCGATAATGAATCCAGAATGAAATATAGAGAAGAGCTGATTTCCTACTTTGAACCGCATCAGGATCAGCTTTGTGCAGACTGCCGTAACAGGCTGTACAAGAATCCTTTGAGGATACTCGACTGCAAGGTCGATCATGACAGCGAACTGATCGCCAATGCGCCGAAAATGGCCTTAAATGAACAGTCTCAGGTTTATTTCGATAAAGTGAAGCATTATCTTGACATCATGGGAATCCCTTACGAGATCGACGACAAGCTGGTAAGAGGTCTGGACTACTATACTGATACAGTATTTGAAGTCGTGAGTACAAATGAAGCATCCGGATCGCAGGCGACCATATTCGGCGGTGGAAGATACGACAATCTGATCAAGGAGATGGGCGGTCCTGAAATGAGCGGTATCGGTTTTGCGATCGGTGTGGAAAGACTTCTCATTCTCGCGGAAGCGGAAGGAGTGTTTGAGGAATACAAACCGTCGATAGACTGCTATGTAATCAATCTGAATGAAGACCCGGACTACATGCTGCAGATCGTGAATGATTTAAGAAACAACGGGCTGACGACGGAAATGAACTACTACAGCCGTTCTTTGAAGGCTCAGTTCAGATCATCGGAAAGAAAGAATGCCAGATTTGTGCTGATCATCGGAGAAGATGAAGTAAAGGACAATACCGTAACCTTGAAAGATACTTTGACCAAGGCTCAGGAAACGGTAAAGAAAGAAGAAGTATCCGCCAGGATACAGCAGCTGATGGAGGATTATTATGAATAGAGATCATACCTGCGGTGAATTAAGAAGAACTGATGAAGGAAAACACGTAAGACTTGCCGGATGGGTCGCAAAAAGAAGAAATCTCGGCTCTATCGTTTTCATTGACCTAAGAGACAGATACGGCATTACGCAGATCACGTTTGATGAAACGCATTCCGATCTGGTAAAAGATGTCAGAAATGAATACGTTATTGAAGTAGAAGGAACTGTAAGCGTCAAGGAAACAGCCAATCCGAAACTGGAAACAGGAGAGATCGAAGTACTTGCGGATCGCTGCAAGGTTTTATCTACGGCCAAAACGACGCCGATGATCATTGCGGATGAAACGGACGCTTTGGAAGACCTGAGACTGAAATACAGATATCTGGATATCAGAAGAAATCCGATAAAAGAAAAGCTGCTGCTAAGAGATAAAGTCACTACGATCGTCAGGAAGGTCCTGCATGAAGATGACTTTGTTGAAGTGGAAACGCCGATTCTGTCAAAATCGACTCCGGAAGGCGCCAGAGACTATCTGGTTCCGTCCAGACTCTATAAGGGAAAATTCTACGCTCTGCCGCAATCTCCGCAGCAGTACAAGCAGCTATTAATGATTGGCGGCATGGACAGATACTTCCAGATCGCCAGATGTTTCAGGGATGAGGATCTGAGAGCCGACAGGCAGCCGGAATTTACGCAGATAGACATTGAGATGTCCTTTGCGGATGAAGAAGACATCTTTGCGGAAGTGGAGAAGGTCATGAAAGCGATCTTCAAAGAAACAAAAGGAATCGACGATCTGGAATTCCCAAGAATCAGATATGTGGATGCGATGGATCTTTACGGTTCGGATAAACCTGACCTGCGTTTCGGCAACCCGATGTCAAGTGTTACGGATCTGTTCAAGGATTCGCAGTTTGCGGTATTCAGAAACTGCGTAGCCGATGGCGGTATCATCAAGGCACTGGTATTCAAGAACGTTTCCGATAGACTGTCGCGCAAGAAGTTCGATGAACTGAACGAATTTGTCAAGATCTACAAGGCAAAAGCTCTGGCTTACCTGAAATATGATAACGATGCTTTCTCAGGATCCGTGAATAATGCTTTGCCGGAAGAAGAGAAGCAGGCCCTGAAAGAAGCGCTGAAGCTGGAAAACGGCGATGTCGTGCTGATAATCGCGGACAAGAAGGCTGTTGCTGAAACTGCCCTGGGAGCTGTCAGAAAGAAACTGGGCGAAGAACTGGGTCTGATCGACAAAAACAGATTCTGTTTTGAATGGATCACCGAATTCCCGATGTACGAATATTCCGAGGAAGAAAACAGATGGGTATCGGCACATCATCCGTTTACAGCTCCAAGAGATGAAGATATCGACAAGCTTACCAGCGATCAGGCAAACTGCTATTCTAGAGCCTACGACCTGGTTCTGAACGGATATGAACTGTTGTCCGGTTCCGTAAGAATCCATAGTTCCGAGATGCAGGCAAAAGTGTTCGACGCCCTGGGTTTAAGCAAGGAACAGATCAGAAACAAGTTCGGATTCTTCATCGAAGCTTTCGATTACGGCGCTCCTCCTCATTGCGGCGTAGGTATCGGGCTGGAAAGACTGATTATGATTCTATCCGGTACGGACAACATAAAGGATGTCGTGGCTTTCCCGAAAACAGCTACGGCCTATTGCCTGATGTCGGATGCGCCGAACACGGTAGATCAGGACCAGCTGGACTTCCTTGCACTGGAAATCAAAGAAAAGTAATAAAGGGTCTTTACTTATTTCAAATGAATTATGATATAATTTGCTTAGTATTATAGGAGGTATTGAAATGCCAGTAACGATTGATCGTGATTTATGTATTGGCTGCGGCGCATGTACAGGTGTTTGCCCGACCGGTTCTCTGGAACTGGATGAAGAAGGCAAGTCAACATGCAACGAGGAAACCTGTGTTGACTGCGGTGCCTGCGTTGCTACATGCCCGGTAGAAGCTCTGTCACAATAAAACCAAGTCCAACTTGGTTTTTTTTATACTTTTCATTAGAATAGTGTTATGACTAAAAAAGACTATGTTCTGCCTTCATTGAATGATGCCAGAAGAAGAAACAGGGAGAAATCGGAAAAGCTGGATTTCTCGCTGGATGAAAAGTATCAGGAACTTGGAAAGAATAAGAAATACTGTATAGTTACGCACGGCTGTCAGGCGAATCAGCGCGATTCGGAAACGATAGCCGGTATTTTGGATAGCATGGGATATGTTTCCTGTGACGATGAAAAAACGGCCGATCTGATTCTGATCAATACCTGTGCGGTAAGACAGGGAGCGGAAGAAAAAGTCCTGGGGGAGATCGGTGCTTTAAAACGTTTAAAAACCTATAATCCTGACCTTCTGATCGGCATCTGCGGATGTATGGCACAGGAAGAAAAAACGGTTCAATTGATATTGGATAAATACCGTCAGGTAGATCTTATTTTCGGTACGCACAACATAACGTCATTACCGAAACTGCTTTACGAGATCTACACGGATAAGAAACGCAAGGTGGAAGTATTCTCCAAGATGGGCGAGATCGTTGAGAATGTTCCGGTCAGCCGTTTCATGTCGCACAAAGCCTGGGTTAACATCATGTACGGATGCGACAAGTTCTGTACGTATTGCATCGTTCCATATACCAGAGGCAAGGAGAGATCCAGACAGAAGGAAGACATCATAAACGAGATCAACACTCTGATCAGACAGGGATACAAGGAAGTATGCCTTTTAGGTCAGAATGTCAATGCCTATGGAAAAGATCTGAATCAGGACTATACCTTTGGCAATCTGCTGAATGACGTTGCCTTGACCGGTATACCAAGGATCCGTTTCATGACCTCGCATCCTTGGGATTTCGACGACACGATGATAGAAGCCATCAAGAACAACAGCAACATCATGCCGTACATTCATCTTCCGATACAGTCCGGAAATACCGGAATCTTAAAGAAAATGAACCGCAGATATACCAGGGAAGAGTATTTTGAACTCTACGACAAACTGAAAAGAGAACTTCCGGGTTTCGCCTTTACGACCGACATCATCGTCGGTTTCCCGAACGAATCGGATGAAGCCTTTGAAGATACGTTAAGTGCAGTCGATCACTGCGAATACGACAACGCCTTTACTTTCATTTATTCCAGAAGAGAAGGCACACCTGCAGCTCTGATGGAAGATCTGACAGATCGCAGAGTCAAGGAAGAAAGACTGCAGCGTCTCAACGAAAAAGTTGCCTATTACGCCAACAAAAACAATCAGCGTTTTAAGGATCAGATCGTGGAAGTTCTGGTAGACGGAATCAGTAAACGCAACAGTTCCGTCTATTCCGGATATACTCCTGAGAACAAGCTGGTCAACTTCACCGGTGAAAACATCCATGCCGGAGACATCGTAAAAGTAAAGATTACGGAAGTGCTGTCGTTCTCCTTGAACGGCGTTCTTGCGGAATAGATCTAATAAGTTTCATTCAGTGTTTTTAGTCATGTAGAATGCCGTTTTCGGCATTTGAAAATATCGCTTATTTAACATATAATTACATATGAATTTTGGAGGAATATAATAGGTGCAGAAAATAAGATTAATGGCACTTGGCGGTCTTGACGAAGACGGCAAGAACATGTACCTGGTTGAAATAGACGGCGACATTTTTATCGTCGATGCAGGATTGAAATACCCCAGCGAATCGGAACAGCTGGGCATTGAATACATCATTCCGGACTTTACGTATCTGATTGAACATCAGCAGAGAATCAAAGGACTTTTCATATCCCACGGTCATGACGATGTCATGGGCGGAATAGGTCATCTTCTGAATCAGATCGATGTCGAGATATACGCTACGGCATTAACCGGAAGACTGCTGAATGAAGAATTCAAGAAGCACAAGATCAAAAACAAGCACATTCATGTCGTAAAGCGTAACGATACATTCAAGGTAGACAATCATGTGGTTCATACCTTCCCGGTCATGCAGTCGATTGCCGACGGCGTGGGATTCGCTTTTGAAACGGATTCCGGAATGATCGTCTACACTTCGGAGTATGTCTTCGATTATGATTTTCTGAATAAGGCTTTTTCCATGGATATCAATGCCTTGTCTCTAATGGGACAGCAGGATGTTCTGGTCATGATGTCGGAATCCGTAGGATCCAACAGAGGCGGCTATACCGCACCGAAACACAGGATCACGGATCACATCGAACACTATTTTGAAGAAACCGACAGGCGTCTGATCATTACTTTGTACAGACAGAATCTTTTCAGGATCATGGAGATCCTGGAACTGGCCGCCAAATACGGCAAGAAGGTCTATTTCTATGATCAGGAGCACATTCGTTTATTGAACGACGTAGATTCTCTGGATTACTATAAGATCCCAAGGAACATCATTCTGGATGAAAAAGACTTCAGAAATGAACTGAATGACGTGATATGCATCGTATCCGGTTCAGGCAACGAGGTCTTTAAGCTCATGAACAACATCGCCATCGGTGAAGATCGGAAGATCGAGCTGAGACAGGACGATACCGTCATCATCGCTTCTCCTGTTGTTCCGGGTACGGAAAAAGACGCAACCGCAATGGAAAACGACCTGTACAAGGCAGGCATATCGATCGTAAAGCTGAATGCGAAAGAGATCCTTTCGATGCATGCGTCGAAAGAGGATCTGAAGATGATGCTTTATCTGATCCGTCCGAAATACTATCTGCCGATCAAAGGACAGTATTCCGATCTGATCAACAATGCCGATATCGCGGTTGAAATGGGTTATACACCTGACAGGATCATCATTCTGGACAACGGTCAGTTTGCATCCTTTGAAAACGGCAGACTTGTATCGACGTCCGATCAGATCGAACTGGAAGACAAGGCAATCGACGCTTCGGATATGCGCGACGTATCCGGCATGGTATTAAGAGATAGAGAAAAGCTTTCAACGGACGGCGCAATCATCTGCGGTGTCGTACTTGACTTCAATACCAAGAAAGTCATCGGCGGTCCGGATGTGCAGTCAAGAGGCGTCATCTATCTGAAGGATGCCGATTATATACTGAATGAAATAGGAAATATCCTGGTATCGACGATCGAAAAGAACGTAGCCGAGAATTCCTACGAAAACATGCAGACGAGAATGGAAGCCAGAGAGCTGATATCCCGCTATGTACTGAAATCAACCGGAAAAACACCGATGATACTTCCGGCAATCATAGAAATCAACACAGGAGACGCAAGTGGCAAGGAAGAGCAGTAAAACAAAGAAAACAAAAAAAGAAAAACAGCTTGTTTGGGGCATATGTTCCGTTGTCTCGGGTTTTTTAATGTTCTTTGCCCTCACCAGAATGGGATTGGCCGGTATCGTTATCGATAATCTCTTTACGATACTGCTGGGTTCTTTCTACATCGTGCCTATTCTTACCCTGCTGGCATACTTTATCTGCGTTCTTTTCTTCGGCCAAAAGATTAAGCTTACTTCAAGAACGATCACGGGAATCGTCCTGTTCAATGTCTCAGTCGTTCTTTTATCCGCATATCTGGCGGAAGAGATGACTTCTTTTAGCCAGTTCGGAGCTTATCTAGGCGCATTTAAAGGAAAACTTCTGGACGAAAACAGATTCCCTTTATCCGGAGGGATCATCGGAAACATTCTGTATCTGTCTCTTGTATCAATGGTTTCACAGAAGGGCACACTCATTACGCTTGCTACACTGATCGTCATTTCGCTGATCCTGATGATACCTGCTGATGTCTTCAGAAGCACATACAGCAGCGTCAAGACCAGCATCGTAAAAGAAAGCAAAGAACGTAAGAAGAAGATGGAGGAAGCCAGAGCCGCAGCCAGAAAAGAAGCGGAACTTAAACGTGCGAAGCTGGCGGAAGAAATGGCCAGACTCAACGAACAGGAAGAAGAGAGAAGACAGAAAGAGCAGGAAAGACTCGAAGAAGAAAGAAGACTTGCCAAAGAAAAAGCGAGGAAAGAAGCTGAAGAGATAGCGAAAAAGGAAGAAAGAGAAAGAATTCTTTCAAAATCTCCGACTTTTATCAATCTAAACGACAAGGAAATTTACGGAGACAAAAAGCCGGAGAATAATATCAATGCGGAAAATAAAGCGGAAACAGTCATACCCGGGGTATCTTCTGACAGAACACCTAAAGTACTAAAAGTCAAGAAAACCGGCGGCACATATCATCTGCCGAAACCTTATGAGGATTATCTGGATACCGTATCATCAAAATCATCAAGCATCAACAGGACTTCCGCTTCCGTAAAAGGAGAGAAAGTCATAGAAATACTGAAGAATTTCGGCATCAGTTCTGAACTGCTGAACACCTATATCGGCCCGTCCGTTACCAAGTTCGAGATTAAACCCGACAGTTCCGTCAAGATCAACAAGATCATGAACATTTCCGACAACATCAAGATGGAACTTGCGGCAAAAGATATCCGTATCGAAGCGCCGATCCCGGGCAGAAGTGCCGTAGGCATCGAGATACCTAACGTTGAACCGATTCCGGTAAGAATGCTGGATCTGATCAGAAACATTCCAAAGGAGAAGAGAAAGAACGAACTTCTGTTCGCCTTGGGTAAAGACCTGATGGGGCAGGGTGTGTACTGCGACCTGACGAAGATGCCGCATCTTCTGATTGCGGGCGCAACCGGATCAGGCAAATCCGTATGTATCAACAGCATTATCGTTTCACTTCTGCTTAGAGTTCATCCCGACAGTGTAAAACTGGTTCTTGTAGACCCTAAGAAAGTCGAATTTACTTCCTATAAGGATATTCCGCATCTGCTGTGGCCTATCATCGATGATGCACAGATGGCCGCAAACATGCTGAAGAAAATCGTCGTGATCATGGAAGAAAGATATGAGGCTTTTGCATCAGCCGGTGTCAGAAACATCGATGCGTTTAATACGCTTGCCGATGAACACAATGCACATCTTAAGATCGGCGATTCGCCGATGAACAGACTTCCGTACATGGTAGTGATTATCGATGAGCTGGCCGATCTGATGGCCATCGCCGGAAAGGATGTAGAGCTATCCATTCAGCGAATCACCCAGCTTGCCAGAGCATCAGGCATTCATTTGATCGTAGCGACCCAGAGACCGTCCACAGACGTCATTACCGGACTGATCAAGTCTAACATACCTTCCAGGATTTCCTTCGCTGTAGCCTCTTCTATCGACTCCAGAACGATTCTGGATCAGACGGGTGCTGAAAGACTGCTGGGCAACGGAGACATGCTGTATTATCCGCAGGGAGAAACAGCCCCGATCAGACTGCAGGGAGTCTATGTCACCGATAAGGAAATCAATGCGATCACCGATTATGTAAGATCGCAAGCCAAGCCGGAATACGAGGATTCCTATTATGAATTCCTGACCAATATGAACGGCACGACCGTCATGGCCGCAGGAAGCGTAAATGCGAATGAAAACGATTCACTGTATGACGATGTTGTAGAATTCGTAAAAGCGCAGCAGAAAGCATCTACATCGCTCCTGCAGAGAAGATTCGGCATAGGCTACAACAGGGCTGCCAGACTGATCGACACCCTTGAAGACAGGGGCATCATCGGACCGGCGAATGGAGCAAAACCGAGAGAAGTCTATATCAAGGAAGACGAAGAATAGGATACAGAGATGTATCCTTTTTATTATGAAGTGATAATAAACTGAAGATTTCTGATAAGATTATGAGAATTCTTTCTCTTCGATCAGTGCTAGATTAAAGATGCAGGTAATAGAAAGGGTATGAATGAATGCATTTTATTTAGTCGGCAGGATCATAGAAGATCCTGAAAAACTGGAAACGGCAAACGGAATCAAGCTATGCAAAGTCAGACTGGCAGTAGAAAAGAACAGCAAGGATTCCACTGAAACCTACGAAGTCTATGAAGTCGTGATGTTCCGATCATTAGCTGAAGAAAACTATGAACCGGGACAGTATCTGGCAGTCAACGGAAAACTTCAGGCAAACAATTACGAGAAAGAAGGCAATTACTACTACAACGCCAAGCTTCTGGCAAATGCCGTCGCGTTTGTCGGAAGCTAGAAGATTCCCTGTCTTATGACAGGGTTTTTTTGTATAATGAAGCTATGTTTGATTCATTACAGGAAAAACTGACAAAATCGCTTAGGAATATTCAAGGCAAGGGACGTCTTTCTGAAAGAAACATGGAAGATACCCTGAAAGAGATCCGTATTGCCTTGCTGGAGTCTGACGTAAACTATACTGTTGTCAAGAACTTCCTTGAAAAAGTTAGACTGGAATCCATCGGTCAGGATGTTCTCAATTCAGTAGAACCTGGACAGCTTCTGGTCAAGATCGTCCATGACGAGATCGTAAAACTGCTGGGAGATAAAGACAATTCCCTGCATTTCAATGAATCCGGAATGACTCTGATCATGATTGCCGGTCTTCAGGGAACAGGTAAGACGACGCAGGCGGCAAAGCTGGCGAATCTGTTAAAAAAACAGGGCAGAAAACCGATTCTGATCGCAGGCGACATCATCCGTCCGGCCGCCATAGAACAGCTTCAGTCCATCGGCAAGCAGATCGATGTCGAAGTCTATTCGCAGGGGCTTGACGTTCCGGTATTGACACAGATCAAAAACGGTATTTCGCATGCCCATCTGAAAGGCTACGATACCGCGATCATTGATACCGCAGGACGTCTGCAGATCGATGAAGTGCTGATGAAAGAACTGAAGGATATC
>JAFONG010000212.1 GCA_017418585.1 Erysipelotrichaceae bacterium
AGCTGCGGTTTCAGGGTCGTAAACGGATAGTCGGCAATCTCCGGTCTGGCGTTGGATACGACAGAGAGCAGCGTCGATTTGCCTACGGAAGGAAGACCTACCAGCCCGACGTCTGCCAGAAGCTTCAGTTCAACCAGGACATTCCTTTCCTGCCCCGGTGTTCCAAGAGTCGCATATTCCGGTGCGCTGTTCCGGGAAGACTTGAAGTGGTAGTTCCCCTTGCCACCCTTTCCGCCCTGACAGATGGTTTCCTCAGAATCCACGGTATTCAGATCGGCAACGATCTCGTCGCTGTCCAGATCCTTTACGATGGTTCCAAGCGGCACCTTGACGACGACATCATCTCTGGAAGCTCCGAACATGTTGTTGGTCTTCCCGTTTTCACCGTCTTCCGCTCTGATCTGCTTGCTGAAGCGCAGATCCAGCAGAGTCGACTTGTTGGTATCGACCTTGAAAATGATCGAACCTCCGTTTCCTCCATCCCCTCCGGAAGGGCCGCCCAGAGGATTGTATTTCTCACGCTTAAAAGCGACAATCCCGTTGCCGCCGTTTCCTGCCTTGAGTTTTAACGTCACTTTATCAATAAACTGCATAGGAACAAAAAAGCCCCTGAAGGGCTTTAAAGATCACTGATTAAGCTGCCGGATAGACAGAGACCTTGGTTTTCTTCTTGCCGAGGTGTTCATACTTGACAACGCCGTCGATCAGACAGAATAAAGTATCGTCTCCACCCTTCTTGACATTTGTACCAGGATGAATCTTAGTGCCTCTCTGGCGATAGATAATAGAGCCGGCTGTAGCAAACTGACCGTCTGCCAGCTTCGCGCCTAAACGCTTGGATTCGGAATCACGACCGTTCTTTGTCGAACCAACACCTTTTTTAGAAGCGAAGAACTGAATATCTAATACATATTTCATGTGTGTCTACTTCCTTTCTAGTTTAATGAAGTCTCCGTAGGATTCTTCAATCGTTTTCAGCTGGAAGATTACCAGTTCGAAGTAATCCTGAACGGTACTTGAACCGGAATGATCCGCTACTGTGATATGATTCTCAGTCTGCCTAATTTCAACGTTCTCCTGAAGTTCATCCAGAGCGTTCATGAAACCAAACAGAATGGAACTGACCGAAGCGCAGATCAGATCCTTGCCGTACTCGCCATATTCCGCATGTCCACGGACATCCAGCGAGAGGTAGGAACCGTCTTTAACTTCGTATGCTGCTTTGATCATTAGCCGATCTTTTCAACAGTCAGTTTGGTGTATGGCTGACGATGACCCTGCTTACGTCTGGTAGAACCTTTTTTCGGTCTGTACTTGAAGATGATGATCTTCTTTTCCTTGCCCTGTTTTTCTACCTTGCAGGTAACCTTGGCACCCTCTACATACGGAGTACCTAAAGTCAAGCCATTGTTTTCGACTGCTACAACCTTATCGAAAGTATACTTCTTGCCTTCTTCGACATCCAGTTTCTCAACAAAGATCGTCTGGCCTTCTTCGACTTTCAGCTGCTTGCCGCCGGTTTCAATAATTGCGTACATTTTAAACCTCCTTAATTTAGATTCAGACTCGCCATGAAGGTGGCTTTCGCGCTTGAAACCTTTTCTGAGCGGTTATAATCCCCTCTAAGGAGGGACTACAACGTAAATATCATAACAAATCTGAAAATCAATTTCAATAAGATCTTTTAAACTATAATTCTTTATTTAGAAAGTTTTTTCTGGAAAGCCGATAGGATCCGTAAAGGATTACGATCAGGGCAAGGATCTGGACAACGACAGGATGCTGCTGGGAATATGATGATATAATCTGTTTAAGAGGTAACGACTATGAGTATCATCAGGAATGAAGCAAAGATAAAGAATCCGCTGATCGTAGGAATCAGGGAACAGCTGGAACACCGTGCCTTATGGATGTATCTTCTGACGGACGAGGCAAAGAAGAAAGGACTTGATCCTGAAGATTATGTCCCGGATGCGATTCGC
>JAFONG010000213.1 GCA_017418585.1 Erysipelotrichaceae bacterium
GCTGAAGACAGCTGACCCATTTTATCGCTGAGTAGGTCCAGTCTTTCGGCGGAGATCAGCTGCGATATTTCAAACGGCAGGTTTGTCTTGAAATAAATGCAGACCAGCTGTTTCAAAAGCGACATGTCATCGGCCGACAGCATTCTGGCAATGTTCTGAATACCCTTGATTATGCCGTCTAAATCGTTGTTCAGAGCTTTCTGTTCAAGTTCATCCAGCAGGGCAATATACTCGTTAAGCTTCTCTTCAATCAAAGTTCTACCCATCTCATTGAAGAAATCGGAATTGTTTTTCAGGATATCGATGTAATAATCCGCCAGGAACCTGATGATCTCGACATACGAGCCGTCCTGTATCCGATTAACGATTTCGTAAAAATCGAAGCCGTATTTGAATTCTATCATCATCAGAACGAAAGTTGCCGTATCGTCGTTGATTATCACATCAAGCATGGTCTTTAGCTGTTCGTATTTTTCCGGTGTGAAGTTTTCTGAAAGGCTTATGACTGTATTCATGATGCTTCTGGCATATTCCAGGGTAGAAAGAACGGAATCAGGACTCAGACTTTCCGGGAAGTCCACATCTATCGCTTGTTGCACGAGTTCCATGAGACTGGAGAAGTCGACATAGTCGATGATCTGTTCACCGAATAAAATCAGATTGATATAATCCTTGAGATTCTCTCCGACTTCCCCGTTGATCTGGCTGATCAGCTCGACGGCATCTTTTGTTTTTTGGCTGTTCAGGAACTGAACCAGCGCATTTCTGGCATTATCGATCTGTTCCTGATTTTCACCGGCCAGAGCTTCGCAATACTCGTAAGTCAGCTGGATCATATTATCGATGATTGCATTGAGTGCATCCTTGCTGAAAAGATTCCGGAAATCAGGGTTGTTTTCGATTTCGGCAATGATTTGATTGAGCGTGTTCATATAAGGCCTGATTGTCTGGATGTCATCCAGTTTTTCAAGGATTTCATCAAGACTTTGGTATGTATAATGGAGTAAAAGCTTGTCGACGATGACCGACCCGTCTTCTTTAAAGAATTCGCGGATTCTTTCCTTTGCCTGTGCGATCGCTTCTTCAGAACCGTTTTTCAGGGCAAGTGCCAGTGCATCGATCCGCTCATGCAGCTGATTCAGATACCGGGTAAGACCTTCGGAAGTGAAGTAGTCCAGGAAAGCGATCGCTTCTCCGCTTTCTTGCTCCAGTATTGTCCTGATGAATTCCTTTTTGTTGTGAACGATTTTCGCAAGTGTTTCAGCATCGATAAGATCATCAAGGGATGAAGCTTCATCGATGATCTTCTGGGCATCCGGATTTTCTTCGATGAATTCAAAAAGGAAATCGACAGCCGTCATGATCATTTCGTCATTGCCTTCTTCGACAGCCGATTTCAGCGTATCAATCAGCTGATTTAATGTATTAAGACATCCAAGTATCTCTTCACCGGAGATGTCTTTTCCAATGGTCTGTTTGATCTGATCAATGACGTCTTTAACCTGATCGTAGCCTTCTCTTGCTCTTTTCAGCTGCTGCATTCCGGAAGCGTATTCTTCTTCTCCGGCAGTCAGCTGCTCATAGGCTTCCGCCAGTTTCTTCTTTCCTTCCTCGACCTGACTCTTTCCGTTAACGAACAGCGACTCAAAATCGCGGATCTGTTTCTCTGCCACATCCAGCTGAGCCATCGCAGAATCTTCTTCTTCCTTGATCTTTTCCTCGGCTTCTTTCAGCTGTTCATTGGCCTCTTCGGTTGCCTGACCGATAATCTCTTCTGCCTGATCCTGTACTCTCAATGTCGTCTGGGACTTCAGCACAGGAAGCAGTTTCCACAGTTCTTCCTCGATCCCGTCATCGCCGGTCACATACAGATCGGTATAGGAATTGTTCGTGGCTTCAAGATCAAAAGCGTTTAATGGAAGCACGATCGACCAGGTCTGGGCATTTCGCAGATATTCCGGATGCCTGATGATTGCAGTGACGGTGAAATCTTTTTCCTTTAAAGGA
The DNA here is from genome assembly GCA_017418585.1 of Erysipelotrichaceae bacterium. GTDB lineage: Bacteria > Bacillota_I > Bacilli_A > Erysipelotrichales > Erysipelotrichaceae > Colivicinus. The sequence goes on from JAFONG010000213.1 coordinate 2,008, forward strand.
TCGGAAGAAAGATCGGAAGTATTCTTGATCGTAACTTTATCGTTTATCTTAAGACCGCTTTCTTTTGCCAGGTCTTCGTTTATGGCGACCTCATCGGCTTTGACAGGAAGTTTTCCTTCCATAAGAGCGGGAACGCTGATCTTCTCGGTCAGTGAAACGATCTGAACGTTGTAGCTGTTTGCTTTGTTCGTCAGCTCGCCATTGATGCGGATAACAGCCTCTACGGCATCAACGCCCTGAACCTTGCCGACAGTTTCCACATCGCTCTCGACGATTCCTCCGGCAGAAACCAGATCCAGGTCCCTGAGGTTCTGCTGTTCATAGAATTCCTCAAAAGCGTCATCCAGAGAACGATAGATGTTCTGAGTCGTAAAGAAACCGCCCGTACCGATCGCAACGACCAAAATGACAGACAGAAAAGAAGGAAGTCTGTTCTTTATATTCTTGACTGCGTCAATGAACTGTGTCTTCTTCATCTTACCAGGTCAGCTCCTGTGCGGTTAACGGATTGAAATTGATTCTTACGCTGGAAATCAGTCCGTCTTTCAGACGGATCACCCGATCGGCCATCTTGGCGATCTCTCCGTTATGGGTAACCATGATGACGGTCTTCTTATCCACCTTGACGATGTCTTCAATGGCTTTCAGAACGCTCTTGCCGGTATCGATATCCAGTGCGGCCGTAGGTTCGTCAGCCAGAATGATCTTCGGTTCTTTGGCAATGACTCTGGCGATGCAGACACGCTGCTGCTGTCCGCCGGACATGGCGGAAGGATAACGGTTCCATCTTTCTTTCAGTCCGACCAGATCCAGACATTCCATCGGATCACGCGGATGTTTCGAGATCTCGGCAATGAATTCCACGTTCTCCAGAGCGGTCAGGTTCGGCATCAGATTGTAGGCCTGGAAAATAAAACCGATATAGTCTCTGCGGTACTGGGTCAGTTCTTCCTCGCTAGGATGAGAGAAATCTTTTCCTTCGACGATGAACTGTCCCTCGCTCAGCTGGTCCATGCCGCCGATGATGTTCAGCATCGTCGACTTGCCGCATCCGGATTCGCCCAGAACGACCAGCAGTTCTCCTTCGTAGATATCCAGATCGATACCCTTCAGAATACGTCTCATTTCATCACCGGACATGAATTCCTTAATGACGCCCTTCAGTGAAAGCAGCGGTGTCTTATCCCGGTTCGGTGAGAATGAAAGACCCTTGTCCTGTATATCCAGAGCGATGATCGCTCCGCAGTTTTCCAGCAGATCCTCGTCATCCTTATTGAAATTTCCCTGCTTGTCGTTCAGCTGCAGACAGCCGATGATGCCGTAAGGCGTCTTCAACGGAACCAGGATTGCGTTATCTCCGAACAGTGCCGAAAAGGACTTGTCCGAAACGATACGCGGATCATTCTGGCAGTCCTGAACGATGCTGGTATCCTGATTTTCAATGACTTGCGAAACAAAACTGTCGCTTTCGCCGACCGAGATGCCGCAGTTGTCGGTTTCGCCGATATTGGCGACGATATAGTAACGGTGATCTGTGCTGTTTGCCATCCAGATGCATCCGCTCTTACACTTCATTGTTCTGGTAAGTATTTCAAGACATGCCTCCAGGGAACTCTCCAGCTGATTGGAGTGGGAAAGCTCATCCATGATCTGCCATGCACAGGTCACAAAACGGGGATCGGACATAAGAACCTCCTTATAAACGAATATTTAAAATCTATTAATGTATATCTATATTATTTTAACATAAGCGGTTTACCGTATATCGATTTATCGAAATAAAAAAGACAGGAAGGTGGCTTCCTGTCTGTAAACAATGATGCGGGTCTTTCCCTAAAAGAACAGGGAACAGGCGATCAGGATCTGCCCGATGTAATAGAGCGTCAGATTGGTGATACGAAGAGAGAACTTCGTCACGCCGGAGAAGGTGTTGAAGATCAGTACGACATCGGAAGCGGTAAACAGTACTGCGCCGATCGCATAGATGATGGCTCTTCTGGTCGGTGTGAAAATCGCAATGCCTAGAGCGATCGCCGTCATGATAAAAACAGCACCGAGATAGAAAACGCCGAAGATCTTGAAGGCTTTCTTGACTTCCATGGTCTTAAAGATGTACGCAAGCAGTCCTCCTGCAGCCAGAGCTCCGATGATGATGCAGTACCAGATCCAGACATGCCTTGCCTGCGGGATCAGAGCAACAAGATATAGAATGTGTCCGATCAGGAAGGCCAGTATTCCGGCAAGGAAGATCTTCTGTCCGTGCTTCGGGAAGACGTATCTAAGATTCAGCAGGATATCACCGATCATGCCGAACAGAAGGCCATAGAAGAACTGTCTGTTGAAAGGATTATTTACGATCTGAAAGGCATTGTAGCCGATCAGCACAAACATCAAAGACGCCGCTCCTTTCAGGATGTCGGCAAGGAGATATTTCTCCTCGTGTTCGCTCTTGATAAACAGAGCCTGTAAAACAAAACCGGCAAGAATGAATAAATAATGGATTGGTTTCATAACAGATCTCTCTTTCTCTCTATAACATATCACAACTCTTCAGGAAGTCTCTCAGGATCGCTTCGTATCCTTCCGGATCGACGGCGATAGAACGGGCGTGTTCGGCTCCTTTGAACAGGTGCAGCTCGCTCTTTTTGTTTCTGCACACCGCAAACATATCCTTGCTGTGATGACAGTCGATAAGAGTATCCGAATCTCCGTGCATGAAACAGATCGGTACATCGGCATCCTTAACGGCGTTGATAGGACTGGTTCCTTTTACGTCGTAATGATAACGCAGCTTTCCGATCTGGCATACCGTCCAGACGATCAGAGAGGAAAACGGTCCCATGTTCTTTCTGACGAATTCCTTAAACAGAACAACGCTGTCGGCAAACGGACAGTCGGCGACTACGAAATCGGGCTTCACATACTTTAATACCAGCAGGGAGGTTGCAGCACCCATGGATTCCCCGTGCAGACCGATGATACAATCCTGTCCGAACTTCTCTTTTGTGAAAGCGAAGATATCTCTAAGATCCTTGGCTTCTTCCTGACCCAGGGTGCAGATGTCGCCGGTGGAATCGCCGAAGTGTCTCTCGTCGTAAATGACGGCATGGTATCCGGCCCTGTAGAACAGATCGGCATACTTCAGGCAGGCATAGCGGTTGGCGGTATGGCCGTGGGCGATGATCGCGACTTTGTTGCCGACAGGATGTTTGTTTCTGATGATCTCTCCCTTGATGGTGACGCCGTTGATGTCCAGAGAAAAATCCTCTCTGTTCCAGACGTTGTCGTATTGATCGAAGGCATCCTTGAAGCCTTTATCGATCTCATAATCTCTCAGATCGGAAAAAGAATAGCGCTTCGGCAGAATGACGATATTCAGACACTTCTGAGCGATATGAATCAGTACAGCGAAAAGTATTGCCAGTATCAGCAGAACGATGATCATGACCTGTTCTTTCTTTCTCTTGCCGCAAAGACGAGCGGTACGAATGTAACCAGGATCAGCAGGGTAGAAACCAGGAACAGAACATTGGTCGGCAGGTAGGCGGTCAGACCGTTGCTGTCGAGGATCTCGCCGTTGTTCTTGATGATCGGATTGGCGATGAACGGAGAAACGATCCACGGAATCAGGACGAAGAAGACGATACGGAATCCTTCAAACTGTCCCTTGGCTTCTTCCGGGAAGAGCTGTTTCATCCATACGGATGTAACCTGCATGAACATGATGTAGCCGCAGCCGAAGAAGAACAGACCCACCAGAAGAGGAATATTCAGAATCGTCGTAGGATCGATGAATTCCGGCTTGCCGAAGATGCCAAGGATGCCGACGCCGATCATGCTCAGGATGATGGAGATCGATGCAGCCAGAACGTATCTGTTTTTGTTCAGCAGCCTGGATGCAGGGATGACCGAAAGCATTCCCAGTATCAGAGCGATGCCCTGAATGATGCCGATATCGTCAGCCTTGAATCCCAGATAGTAGATCATGTAGTTGCCGACATGCGGATAGTAGACGTTGAACGCAATGAAGTAGACGGTCAGGGTGATGAATACCCAGACCAGCTGTTTTCTTTTGAACAGTTCATTGAAGTCGAAAGCCGAGAAGAGCTGTTTCCAGAAACCGCCTTCCTTGTTCGGCTTAAGATCAGGCGAATCCTTCACGACAAACAGCGAAAGCACGCCCAGAACGATGACCGCTCCGCCGAAGGCGATAAACAGACGCATGTAATTGTCGTCGGCTCCAATCAGCAGACCTCCGGCAACCGTACCGATGATCGTACCGATGATCGGCTGTGTCGCCAGAGCGGCACCGATGCCTCCGGCATTCTCCCCGTTCATCATGTCGTTCAGCCAAGCGTTGAAACTCGCATCATTGCCCATGGAACCGAAGAAAGACATCAGGGCATCTGCCAGGACGACGGCCGTAGCCGCCAGCAGAAGATTTCCGGATTTTCCCTTGGCGATGAATTCGGTCGTACCGAACAGGATCGTAAAGATGCCCCAGAGAATGTAGCCGACAGCCAGATACGGTTTTCTTTTACCGCTACGGTCCGACAATGTACCGAACAGGAAAGTGGAGAAAGTCGTAGCGATAGCCGATATCGCCACCATCCAGGAAATGATCGTAGGATCCTTGGCGATCTTGGCGTATACGAAAGTATTGAACCACTGGTTCTCTATGTTCCAGCACAGCTGTCCGACGATACCCAGACCCCAGACAAGCACCCAGAACAGAAGTTTAGACTGTTTGTTTTTCATAAGCATACCTCTATGTATTAATTGTATCATTCATCAGGAAACGACATTAAAAAAGACAAGGATATCCCTGTCTTTTGCATATACCGATTAAGATGAAATCATTCTTCACCAAGGAGTTCTTTGATCTGTTCCAGAGGACGGTTGGACACTTTTTCAATGTGCGTCATGTTTCTGCGCATGTTGCCGTAACGCGCAAGGAATTCTCTGCTGGACAGACGGAAGGCATCACTGGAGAAGATGGAAAGCTGTTCCAGAGCATCCGAAGTTACGACGATGATCCTGTACCTGTCTTTCAGTTCTTTGGATTTCTCCTCGATATACATGTCGGCTGTCTGTCTGTTTCTGGTATAGACGATCGTAATGTTGTCCCTTTGCGATACGGTCGTTCTGCTGGCATCCTGCAGATAGGCATCGAAAACCAGTACGCACATCGCCGAGACATAGCCGGCGAAGTCGCAGACCAGATCGATGACTTTTTCTCTGGCCATGGTCAGATCGTTCAGCGGTACATCCTCCATCGCATGCATGACGTTGTAGCCATCGATCAGATATACCAGTTCTTTTGCCGGAGAAACTTTCTGTGTCCTCTTTTCCTCATCTGTGTTCTGTCTCTCGATGTAGCGAGGCCGCGGTTTGTACAGGGAATTCCATACCCGCTTGAGTTCTTCTTCGTTGACCGTACGCGGATTGTGCTTTACCGCCGGTTTGTAGTCGGCAAAATAGTCTCTCAGGTTCATGTGCATGTTTTCTTCGACTTCTTCCGGAGGAATGTATGTTCCTGCGCCATTACGGGTAAAAACGGAACCCACCGGTTTCAGGGCATCCGCCTTATAGTCGTATCCGATCTGCCGGATGACTTCTTTCTCGTTGCGGCAGCGGTCATAGATCTCGCCCTCGATCTCCTGAGAGAATTCGTCCTTGAAACGGTTTCTCAAGGAAAGGATCAGGTCGTTGTAGCTTCGTTTGGATATCTTCGCCATCACCATCTCTTCTTCCACATCAAAGACATACTGCCGGGAAGAGAGTTCGCTGATGATGCCGTTCAGGGTCTTACGGGAAGCGCTGAAACAGACCAGATAATACGGTTCTAGCAGGTAGGTATTTCCCTTGTACAGGGCATAACGGATCGCTCTGTTCAAAGCCTGGATCAGATCTCCGCCTTCGGTATGTTTCAGATGGGTACGGATATCGACGATCTCGATCTCCACGTGGTCCAGAACAGAATCCGTCAGAAGTCCTCTTGGTCGGTAGTGCTGTAGGTAGTCGATCAGGACCGAGAATTCCTTCTTTCCTTTGATCCTATAGGATATATCGGGACGAAGCTTGACCAGGACTTCCGCATAGTGTCTGAGCGGTTCGTAGTGGCCTACGCCATAGACTTCGCTTTCGACACTTTCACGGTAGGCAATCAAAGGACGGGAATAATCGATCGTGATCCCGTATCTGTCCCTGATCAGATCCTTGATGAAATCTTTCTGCAGGTCTCCCAGAAGATCAATGGTGACAGTATCGGAGAGTGTGATGTTCAGCTCCGGGAATTCGTCGTTCAGTACGCCGATGCGGCGGAACAGTTCATTCGGATCCAGTTCGCTCTCGATGGCATAGGTCAGTGTATTAAGAGGCGTGCTGTCCTCATGGAAGAGAGAAGGCAGATAAGTTCCCGACTTTAGTCCCTGCAGACCCTTGACGGCACACAGATCGCTGCCTTTTACCTCCTGCAGAGCTTCCGCCCTGTTCCCGTTGAACTGGACGATCTCGGAGATCTTGTATTCCCCGAAGACGTCGCGGTTTCTTAATGTTCCGGAAAAGACTTTCAGGTGGGCATACTGATCCACCTTATAGACATAAGCCTTGAAATGGTCCGGATCGGCAGAAACATCGACATACCGGTAGATGAATTCCAGCAGTTCATCGATCCCATCTTCGTGCAGAGCAGAACCGAAAAAGACCGGGAAGATCAGACCTTCCTTCAGATCTTCCGCGATGTATGAATCATCGATGCTGTTTTCAGACAGATACCTGTCCAGGATCTCCTCGTGATTCAAGGCGACCGTTTCGCCGATCTCCTCAAAAGGAACGCATGTAGGGTCCAGTGTCTTCTGCAGTTCAGCCATCAGCTCCGGCCTGCCGGAATGGGTCAGATCCATCTTATTCAGAAAGATACAGATGGGAATATGCAGGGTCTTTAGATAGCGGAAACGGCGTATCGTATCTGCCGGTATCGCTGCACTGGCATCGACGACCAGTATCGCCAGATCAAGGATCTGAAAACTCCTGTTGACCTCGCCGACAAAGTCCAGATGTCCCGGCGTATCGACATAGACATAGTCCTTGTCCTTATATGAGAAACGGGCTTCCTTCGCATAGACGGTAATCCCTTTTCTTCTCTCGTATTCATGGAAATCCAAAAAGGAGTCCTCGTGATCGACTCTGCCGCTTTTTCTTAACGCACCGCATCTGTGAAGGATGGCTTCGGAAAGCGTCGTCTTTCCGCCATCCACATGGGCATAGGCACCGATAACGATACGGCTCACAGATGAGATCTCCTGTTTTTCATATGATTATTATAGCTTATAAATCCACAAGATCGTCCGTCGCTGCAGTTTGAAATCATTCAAAAAGAAAATGTCATATAATATATAGGTATTTCACAAAAAGGGAAACGACTATGATTAAGAATATGAAGCGGTATTTGGAACCAAACAGAA
>JAFONG010000214.1 GCA_017418585.1 Erysipelotrichaceae bacterium
AGCCCAGATTTTCGTTGAAGGTGGCATGTTCCTTCTGTCCTTCCCCTTTCGGATAGAGCTCGACGAACTGTCCCGGAGCGATCTCGACGTAGACGATGCAATAGTCTTCCGGTCTCTCCAGAGCTCCTTTATAGAAGGAGCTTTCCGGCTTATCCAGATAGGCCTTGTATTTGACGGCCATTTTGACCTTTCCTCCCAGTTTCTCATAGAAACGGATCGAGCGCTTCAGGTCTTCCGCAAAGAATGTCACATGCATGATGGATTGAAACAGCATATCTTTTCCCCCTATAAAAGATCAGCGGTCCTTAAGGGCCGCCGATCTTTTTTATTTTCTGTTTTTCGATTATTTCAGCAGTTCCTTGACGGTTGCGATCAGATCATCGGCCGTAAGACCGAATTCCTTCTGCAGCCAGTCTGCCGTACCGACCTGTCCGAACTGATCCTTGACGCCGATCCTTCTGAACGGTACAGCGACCGTATTTTCAGCCAGTACTTCGGCAACGGCTGAACCCAGACCGCCGATGATGCTGTGGTTCTCGAAGCTCACAACGGCTTTCTTGCCTTTGGCTTCCGAGAGTACCAGATCGACATCCAACGGCTTGATCGTGAACATGTCGACGACTTCCGCAGAGATGCCTTCTTCTTCCAGTCTTTCTGCGGCATCCAGAGCATCCGCCAGCAGTTGTCCGGCCGTGATGATCAGAACATCCTTGCCTTCCCTGACTACGTTGCCCTTGCCCAGTTCGAACGTCGAACCAGGTTCATAGATATTGCGGACATCCTTACGGTTGGCTCTCAGGTAATGAACGCCCTTCAGCTTGGCGAATTCCCTGACGATCCATTCGGTCTGTACCGCATCGGCTCCGTCGCAGATGACGGCCGTAGGCATCGCTCTTAACAGGGCAACATCCTCGAATGTGGTGTGCGTTCCGCCGTTGGCAGCGACCGCAAAGCCCGGGTCGGAGCCGTAGACGTTGATCGTATTGTGCGCATAGGCGCCGGAAAGATAAAGCTGGTCATAGACTCTTCTGGAAGCGAACGGTCCGAAGGTATGGATGAACGGCTTGAATCCTTCGACGGAAAGACCGGCAGCCGTGCCGACCATGTTGGCTTCGGCAATACCCATCTGGATGAACCTGTCCGGATGCGCCTTCTCGATCAGACGCGAGTTGCTGGCACCGGCGAGGTCGGCTTCCAGGAAAACGACCTTGTCGTCGTGATCCATGACATCGTTCAGGGTCTGCATCACGACTTTAGCCAGAGGAGTTCCTTTTGCGTTTCTATCCTGTGTTAACTTAAACATTATCTTTCCTCCTCTTCGATTTCTTTTGCAAGCTCTGCGATCGCATCGTCTGCAGCCTTCTTCAGTTCATCGGTAGAGAACTTGACGGAGTGGTTGTCCTTGAGTTCCTCGAAGAACTTCACACCCTGGCCCTTGATGGTATCAAGAATGATACAGTTGGCGCCGTCGGTATTGTTCTGAGCCTTGAGTATCGCTTCGTAGATCGCTTCAACATCGTCACCCTTGACGGTCTGTACCAGATTGAAGCCGAAGGCTTTCATCTTTTCCGCATAGTCGAACGGATAGAGAACATCCGCGGTATAGCCGTCCAGCTGACGCTTGTTGGCATCGATGAAGACGATGCAGTTGTTCAGCTTCTTGGCGGCAATGAACTGGAACGCTTCCCAGCACTGTCCTTCATTCAGTTCGCCGTCGCCGACGATCAGATAGGTGAAACGCTTCGAGCCTTTCAGCCTCTGGCCATAGGCAATGCCGGCAGCGGAGCTCGTACCCTGTCCCAGAGATCCCGTCGTCATGTCGACGCCAGGCGTCTTGGTTCTGTCCGGGTGAGACGGAAGCATCGTTCCGCCGTCATTCAGTGTCATCAGTTTTTCTTTCTCGAAATAGCCCTTTTCCGCCAGTGCAGAATACCATGCCGGTCCGCAGTGTCCTTTCGACAGAACGACCATGTCGCGGTCTTCCATCTGCGGATTCTTCGGATCGATATGCAGGACTTTTCCGTAAAGAACTGCCATCAGTTCAACGATCGACAACGATCCGCCCAGGTGGCCGTATCCGCGGTGTCTAAGCATCTCCAAGACATCTTTACGGATCTTCGTTGCCAAAAGCTTCACTTCTTTCAATTCAGCTTTATCCATGAAACCCTCCTATTTATTCAGATATTTGATCCTGTCTTTATTATATACTAAGCTGCTCCTATTATCACAGGCTTTGACTATCTAAAAGCAGGATCGATAAAAAAGAAATCCCTCATTCGAGGGATTTCTTTAGAATCTTGGCGGACGAGGTCCAGGCATCGGACCGCCCATTCTTATCATGCCGCCGTAAGGTCTTGGACCGTGCATCGGCATTGGTCTTCTGTAGAACATCGGACAAAACCACATCGGACGGCGATACAGCGGATAATAGTATCTTCTGCTAGAAGATAAGACCAGTAATAGAATCAAGAATAATACCATCATTGTTTTTACCTCCTATTTACAATTCATATGTTAATTGTCACATGCACATTATACAGGTTCATATGAACTTATAATTATATTAGCATGCTTTTTTTATATATGCAAGTTTTTTAAATACCTCTTGACAAATAATACTATGCGGCGTATAGTACTAGGTAAGAGGAGGTATGATATGGATATTCAGTTAAAAAGAGGTTCTCTGGATGTCTGTGTGCTGGCTTCATTGCTGGCGGAGGATTCCTACGGCTATAAGATCATTCAGTCGCTGAACGGCGTCGTAGACATCTCGGAATCTACGCTTTATCCGATTCTTCGCCGTCTGGAAGCGGGAGACTGCCTGAAATCCTATTCCGTGGAACACAACGGAAGGCTTAGGAAGTTTTACAGCATCACTTCGAAAGGAGAAGAAAAAATCAGCGACTATCTGCGTGATTTTAAGGAACTGATGACAATATACAACTTTATTGCAGGGGAGGTCAGAAAAGGTGCAGAATAGAAAGATTGAACAGATTTTTACGGAACTTGCCTTTACGAATCATTTTATTGACAGAAAGATTCTTGCCTACTATGAAAGAATCATAAAAGAAGATACGGCTTCTGTACAGAATCCGGAAACGGTGATTCGCCGTGAACGTAACTATATCCGTTTCTGAAAGAACGGGAATCATGGATAATTTGGAGGATGAATCATGTTGAATGAATACTTGGATAAACTGAAGAGGCAGCTGACATTGCTGAAAGTGGCAGATGCCGAAGAGATCACGGATTACTTTGCGGAGATCATCGAAGACAGGATCGACAACGGAGAGGATCTGGAATCCGTCCTGGAGAAGATTGGAGATCCGGAAACGGTAGCCAGGAGTTTTATGGCGGAAGGCATGGAGACAAAAGATGCCGTTTATGATAAAGAAAACGTGGAACTGGAATTCTACGATATCAGAAAGATCGATATCGATACCGTTTCCTACAGTTATGAATTCCTGCCGTCAGCAGATAATGTGTTTAGGATCAGCTACGAAAGGGACGATACTACATCCCTGAACGTATCGTGTGTTCACGGTAAGATCGAGATCGGACAGGACTGCAGCGAATTCACTCTTGGAAGTATTCTTAAAAGATGGGCAGATAGATCAAAAAACGGCTTTGCTTTGTCCTATCATGCCAGGATTTTCCTTCCGCAGGATTCCAAGACAGATCTGGAGATCGACAACGTTTCGGGAAATCTGACGTTTGGAAATGTTGCTTTTGGCGATGTTGAAATTGACAACGTTTCGGGAAGAATCGAAATGGATATGACGGAATTCGAAAGCATGGAATGCGACAGTGTTTCCGGCCGTATCGAGATGAACGATGTCAGGATCAATGAGAAACTTGAAATCGACACGACATCCGGCAATATTGCGATCGACAGGATACGCTGCAGCGAAATCGACATCGATACCGTTTCCGCAAATGTCGATATCTCGATCATAGGAAGAAAAGAAGATGCGGATATTGATATCTCCAGGCTTTCTTCCAGTGAATCCTATGAAGGAAGAGGCGATATCTCTCTGTCTGTCTCTGCAGTCAGCGGCAAGGTCAGATACGACTTCCTGGGAGAATAGAAATGCTGTACAGGATCAATATCGTTGGAAGCAAGGGCGACAAGGTCAAGATCGCCATTCCGTTTGAAGCGGTAAAACTGCTTGCTACAAATGAAAAGGCCATGGAGGCCTTCAAGAAAAACCGGATCATGAAAGAGATCGATATTCCCGAACTTGTCAGACTCGTGGAAGAAGGAAAGACAGGAGAGCTTGCGGTCATCGATACGCAAGCCCATGAACACATCGTCATAGAGGGGGAATAAGATGGATATCAGCGTAAAAACGGCAGCAGGCAAGAATCTGAAATTCAAAGTCCCAGCCAGTGCAAGAGGCTGGAAGCTGATCTGGAAGGCCATTTCCAGATTTGTTAAGGACGAAGACAGGCAGACCATCGAAGCCGTCACGCCTTTGATCGATCATCTGTTCGACATACTGAAACAGGAGGTCAAGGAAAACGGAAGTTTCGATCTGGTTGAAGTGGATACTTACAAAGGAGATCACGTTCTGGTCAGGATGTGATCTTTATTTTACAGCTTCAGCAGGATGGCTGCATTGTCGACGATAATGCCGACGTTGTAGTAGAAAGCCGTGTGGTCGATCAGATGGAACAGGGCGGCAACCGCATCGATGAGATCTTCTTCGCTGTCGTGCACGGCGGTATAGCCGATGCAGACGACACGCATCAGTCCGTAGCAGACGCACAGGCCTTTGTATGCGACTGTCCGATCGGATCTTTCATCGACAAACGGGAAGTTCTCGTAGATCATCGAGTTGTTTATGACTCTTTCGAAGAAAGTCATCCAGTCCGGAAAATCCTTTTCGAATCTTTCCCTGTCGGAAACATAGAGATGCGGATCGTTTCCGTATCTGTCTATGACCGTTTCGCCGATCCGGGACAGACGTGATCCTTCTGAAGTGAACCGGTTCAGAAGTTCCAGCGCTTCTTTTAACGGATCCTTATCGCTTTCAAAGTCTTTCATGAACTCTTCTTCGTTGATGATCCTACAGATGTCGATGATGCTTTGAGACAGGGTAGTGCTTCGATCCTGAATGATCCTCTGGAACAGATGAAGCTGTCTGATGTCATCTTCGCAGATCTCGTAACACAGCTGCGCTTCCATGTCGGAATCGACTTCGATAATATCCAGGCTATCGTTTTCATACAGCATCTCCACGACTCTCTCGCAGGAACTGGAACAGTTCATGACCAGCGTACCGTTGATCTGCTTGCAGGATCGCGGATACAGTCTGCAGATCTTCGGCAGATATTCTTCTCCCTTTTCTCTGTGCAGGTAGCACAGTCCCTTGTCCTGAATCGGACATTCCCCCAGCCAGTTGAAACTGACGTAACGGTAACAGGAATCCGTGACCGTTTCCGGGATGACGAAAGCGTTCTGGATCCTTCTATCCAGTTCCTTGGAGCAGTTCATGGTAATCAGTCTTTGATATTCCGCCTTGCTGACGGGGATCCTCCAGCTGCTGCAGCAGGTGTTGCGGCATCTGTCCGCCTTGCAATGGAAATCCCTGCAGTAGGACGGCATCAGCCATTTGTTGGTCTTGTTCATGATTTGTGCCTTTTAATAAAAATCTTCGCCGCAGGGGCGAAGATTGTTCATTTCAGATATTTCTCGGCAGCACTCAGGAAGTTTTCGGCTACTTCCTTTTTGAATGTTGCCCGGGAAAGTTCGACTTCGTTTCTTGCGGATTCTATGCCCTTCAGGGCTCTATCTCTATCGGCGATCGCTCGCGGTATGTCGATATCGTCCACGTCTAAAACGCTGTCGGCGATGATGGCAGCCTGATTGCTTTCAAAATACATGATGCCGTTGTTTACCGCAAAATGGGAAAGTTTCCCGTTCTTGCTGGTCTCGATGACGCCCATGGCTAAAGGCATCATGATCGGCATGTGGTTTGACAGTATGGTTCTTCTGCCTTCCGA
>JAFONG010000215.1 GCA_017418585.1 Erysipelotrichaceae bacterium
GACAATTATTCGTCTTTCATTGAGAAAGCCAGGCAGTATGTGGGTGAACCGGATACTTTGCTGGTGACGGGGTTCTCAGCAGGGGGATTCGCAACATCGCTGCTGGCGGATGATGTCATAGGACGTTTTCCAAGCGCAACAGACGTTACGGTTTGTGTCGACAGCTCTTTGCTCCTTTATGATGGGTGGCATGAAACAGCTGCCGATCTATGGAAATCACCAAAAGAAATATCCGACCGACTTACCGGAAACAACATCGTCTTGGACAGCCTTACCGCTCTATATCAGAAAAGAGGAAACAGCGTGAAAATCCTGTTTGACTGTTCTTACCGTGACGATACTCTGCAGCAGTATCAGTCCTTTATCAGGACAGGGAAGATGGAGAAGAATAAGGAAAACGGGGACATTTTCCAGAAGGATCTCACGCAGATGGTCGATGACCTTCAGAATAATATCCCGGGTATTGGCATTTATATCTGGAATTATAATCAGGACAGCGGCACAGGCAATACGCAGCACACCATCATTTCCAGCAATCTCTTTGACAAGCTGGAAGACGATATCAGCGTAGCTGAATGGATCATTGCTGCAGTTGACGGGGATGTTTCAAGCCACGGTTTGCATTTACTGGAAGAATAGAAGGAGATCTGATGAAAAAGATAATGAAGGTGATTCTGATCACGGCCGTCATTCTGGCAGTCCTTGGTGCAGGATTGTTCCTGTACATCCGTTTCAGGTTCCCGGCAACAGGTGATACGGAAATAACGGAAGGCTACTATAAGAAGTTCAAATCCAATGGAGAACTGGAAATGAAGTATTCCCAGCTTGGGGAGTATGAGGTCTCATATACAGAAATCGTTTCTGAGAATGAATCGATCAGAAAGATACGCTTCTGGTATCCGAAACAGCTGGAGTCCGATGAGAAACTCTATCCTTCCATCATGGTCGTCAATGCCAGCGGAACGCCCGCCGCTTCCTATGAACCTTTCTTTGAAAGACTTGCCTCATGGGGTTTTATCGTTATAGGAAATGAAGATTCTCAGACCGGAACGGGAGAGACGGCTTCCATCACTCTGGATGCTGTGCTTGGATTGAAAGAAACCGTCATAGCCGGACGCTTTGATACAGACAACATGGGGATCATAGGCTATTCCCAAGGCGGGGCCGGCGCATTGGCAGCAGTTTCAGAGTATGAAAACGGAAAGACCTATAAGACGATCTTCACCGGAAGCGCAGCATATCCGTTCATGGCCGGTAATTTCGGTTGGCATTATGATGTGACGAGGATCGATATTCCGTACTTTATGACCGCCGGTACTGGTAAATCTGATGATGCCGGGGTAAAGGACATAACAAAGGAGTATGCAGGAGTATGTCCTTTGGAATCTCTGATTGAAAACTATAACAACATCTCAGCTGATGTGATGAAGATCAGAGCACGTGCAGCAGGTGCCGAACACGAAGAAATGCTGATGAGGACGGATGGCTATATGACTGCCTGGATGCTGTATCATCTGAAGAGTGATGAAGACGCAGCAAAAGTCTTCTTTGGCGAAAATGCCGAGATCCTGCATAACGAAAACTGGCAGGATATCGAAAAGAACAGATAAAAACGGAAGTCTTGTGCTTTCGTTTTTACAGTTTTTCGATGGCTTTTGCGCCTTGGATGAGCCGGTTTATATGATCTACTATGATGCTGTTCAGTTCTTCCGGAGTCTCTTTCATTCCATTGCTGAACCAGACATCGATCCACCCGAAGATCCCGTAGGCATTGAAGGCTCTTGCATACAGAGTGGATGCATCAATGTCGGAATCGATGCCGAGCCGTTTGCGGATCGAATTGAGGATCAGAAAAGACAGATTCTGTCTGTAGAGCGATTTATAGAAACCGCTGTTTTTCTGAAAATGCTGGAAGAGGCTTTGGAAAAAGTTGTAGATATTTGCGGAAGGATCGTTATCGACACCCTGTGCCCATTCGCCTATCAGCATGTCGATATGGTTTTCGACGACTTCTTCTTTGGAATCATAATTCCGATAGAAAGACGCACGACCGACCTGGGCTTTATCGCATATCTCGCTGATCGAAATGTCAGCGATCTTTTTCTTTTTCATCAGATTGATCAGTGCTTTGGTGATCTGTTTTTTGACGTAGGTATTTTTTTCCTGAGGATTCATCTGATACAAACTCCCTTTCAGTGTCTCATTTTCTATGAAACAATTGTCTCATAAGTTATCTATATGATACATTTGTATCAGATAAAAGTCAACCAGTCAATTACGGAGGACATCATGGATAATACACTGAAAAAGACATACAAGGTAAAACAACTGATGGATGGAGTTTATGGAATCACCTCATCGGCAGTCGCCTGCTATCTGATCGTCGGAAAAGAAAAGGCCTGTGTCGTCGATACGGCATACGGGTTTGCCGACCTGAAGGCCATGGTGAAGCAGATCACGGATCTTCCACTTGTTGTCTTCAACAGTCATGGACACATCGATCATACAGGCGGCAATTTCTATTTCGATACACCGGTATGCATCAGTGAAAAAGATGTCGAAGTCTATCAGAGACATAATGAACCTTCCTTTCACAGATATATGGAAAAGTCACTGAAAGTGTTCAACAGGATCTTCTTCTGGAGGATCCTTGTACCGAAACATCCGGAAGAGACGGATGAAGGAAGAATGAATTTCAATAACTGGCATTTTGTCAAAGACGGGGACAGATTCGATCTGGGAGATCTGACAGCGGAAGTGATCGAGATCCCCGGACATACGAAGGGAAGCATCGCGATCTGGTTCAAAGAATTGAAACTGATCATCACTTCCGACGGAGCCAATGCGGCAACCTGGCTGTTCCTGCCGGAATCGACAGATCTGCCGACATATATTGAAAGCCTTCATAAACTGGAACGATATGATTTCGAACAGATCCTGACCGGCCACAGTCTGACGCTGTTCACAAGAAAAGATCTGGAAAAATGGATCGAAGTAGCCGAACATCCGGGACTCGATCATGCGAAGAAGGAGAAAGGCGGCGATTTTGCGCCGGGTGTCCTGCCGCTTCGCGTGTGGGCTAAAGATGATGTGAAACACAAAGGGCCTTCGATCGTGATCGATCCGGAAAGGATAAAGGTGAACGGATGAAGCTGGAACAATGGGAAAAGGAACCGCTTTGGCTGAAACTGCTGACGCCGTATCTGAAAAAGAAACGGCTGCCTGAACTGAAGGGAGAGCCCGTGAGAGATCAATGGGTAAGGATCCCTTTGGAAGGATGTACAGCCGCCAATGGTGAAAAGACTTATGCTGACTTTAAATTGGGAAGCGAGAATAAACTGCTGATCTTCTTCATGGGAGGAGGCGTCAGCTGGAACGAATATACGGCTGCCCGTCCGGCATCTCTGTATTCAAGAGACAGGAAGGAAGGCTTCTACACCATACATATGGATCTGTTCTCTGATCTCAGACTCAACAGCGGCATATTTGCGGAAAGAGAAGACAACCCATTTCATAACTGGTCGAAGCTGATCTTCATCTACGATACCGGTGATTTCCATGTAGGTACAAACGATTATCCCTACACCGCTCTGGATGGCAGCCAAAGGATCCTCCATCACCATGGATATACCAATTACCGCAAGGGAATGGAGATCGTGAAAGGATTTGTTTCCGATCCCGATTCGATCGCAGTGACGGGATGTTCCGGAGGAGCCTTTGGTGCAGCGATGCTGAGCGATGATGTCATGGAGATCTATCCGGAATGCAAAGATGTCATAAGTATCATCGACAGCGGCTTCTTTCCGTTGAAGGGGTGGCATGACATCGCAGAGAACGTCTGGAAGGCTCCGCAGAAGATCACGGAAAGGATCCATACCGACAATATCACTCTGGACGCCTTGCAGGCACTGCACGAAGAAAGAAAAGGGCGGGTGAAGATCCTGCTGACCTGTTCCATCCGGGATGAAGGTCTATCCAGAATGATCAATTATATCGAAAACGGAGATTTCTCATTTACACCTGATAGTGGCATCCGTTTCCAGATGTGGTTTACGGATGTCATCCGAGAGATCAGGGAATCGATCCCGGAGGCGAATTACTATCTGTTTGATTACGCAGAGAAAAGTCAGAAGAAGAATGGGCTCACCAAACACTGCATTCTGCAGGATCCGATCTTCTATGAATATGAAACAGAAGGGATCAGCTGTGCGAAGTGGATCGAAAATGCAATGAATGGGAAAAGAGAAAACTATGGTTTGAAACTGCTGGAGGAAAGAGATGAGCAGAATAATGAATGATCTTATCTGCAAAGGATTGCAGAAGATCATCTATTCCAAAGTATATAAAGGACATAAACCAAACGAATGGGAGCCATGGAATACGCCGGAAACCATTCATACACAAGACGGCAAAGTGATGTACAGGGATGTGTGTTATGGAAACACCTATCCCAACAGCTACGCCGATATCTGGCTGCCGGATGGAAGTGACCGCAAATGGCCGGTCATCGTCTACCTGCATGGCGGCGGATTCATCTTCGGCAAC
>JAFONG010000216.1 GCA_017418585.1 Erysipelotrichaceae bacterium
ACAGGACGATGGTAAGCGACAACCGTTTCATAATTGTCGGAAAAGAAGACACCAGGGTATTTCATTTATCCGATTATTTAAGCAAGGATGAGATTTTATCTTTAGCCGAACCGCTGAAAAGATGTGTTTATCCGGAAGGAAAGTTTTATCTGCCGTATCTGTATTTTGATGAGGATGGTATATTGGTATCAATAGAATTCAGGAGCAGAAACGATAATTCAAGCAGTTGGAAATCGGGAACGAACGATTCATCATTAAATTCAAACGCAAACATGGAAAACCATGAAATGACTATTGTTCTGGATGAAAACAAGGAAGCTGTTTCTGCGGATGTGGCATCGTGTTTTATCCCTAAAACATCGTTTGATGCGAATCAGTGGGATAAAAGATGGACTTCTTGGATGAACAATACCGTTCTTCAGGAAGAACTGGCTAAAGCGAAAGAGAACATAATGGACAGCGAATACAGTGATTATGAATCGGATTCTCTTCTGGTCTATGATAGAAAGTTCTATGTTCAGACTGCGGATAAAGGGGAACTGGTTAATGAAGTATTCGGCAATGTTGTATTTGTTGCGACCTATCATCCATGGCTGGCGGCAATGAATGAATTAAAGATGATTTATCTTCTCGAAGTATTGCTTTGTGTAGTCAGCCTTTATTTTGTTTCCAGAAGCATTCTAAAGACCTATGATAAACAGAAAGATCTGGATGATATGAGAAATTCGTTTGTTACGGCCATGGCTCACGACCTGAAAACGCCGCTTACGGTTATAAAAGGGTATTCAGAAAACCTTCTTGATAACGAGAATAAAGGAAAAAACGACGATTATCTGCACAAAATCATAAACAAGACAGATGAGATCAACAGCATGATTTCGGATATGCTGGATATATCAAGGATTGATTCTTCCGGTTTTGAAATGGAAAGAAAAGATATTTGTCTCAACGAACTGCTGAATACTGTTATCGATAGATATTGTTCTTTGATGGATGAGAAACATATTACATGTTCAGTTAAAGAAAACGGCAGATTTGACTTGATAGGTGATATGAAACATCTGGAGAAGATGCTTGAAAATCTAATCGATAATGCGGTTTCTTATACACCGGAAAACTCCTGGGTCAGAATCGAAATCGACAGCAATCAGCTTTCCATCAGCAATCAATCGGATCCGATACCGGAAGATAAACTAAAACATCTCTTTGAATTTTCTTCAGAAAACGATGGTCATCATGGCTTTGGTTTGTATTTTGCGAAGAAAGTTGCGGATATCCACGATCTGAAACTGAAATACAGTTATATATCAGACGGAATCTGTTTCACTATATCAAAATAGTATATTAAGTTTACAAAAATAAAAAATGCTGATTTAAACAGCATTTTTTATATGACTTCCATCTCCTTGATCATGAACTCATTGCCTTGCAGGAGATATGTATTACTGCTTTGACAATGCGGACATGTTTTACCGTAAATGATCGTATTGTAGTTCTGGTTGCAGTTCTCGCAATGGGTAATTGCTTCGATCTTTTCGATGATCAGTCTGCAGCCGGTCATGTTTTCATGCTTGCTGACTGCCCAGTTCCGGCAATCAGTCAGATAAGAGGGGACTATTCCCGTTACCGTGCCGATCTGCAGCGTAACGCTGTTGACATGTTCCACGTTGTTTTTTGCAGCGATATCCTCTATCTCATCGATCACATGGAAGACAACGCCTAATTCATGCATTTTCCGCTTCTTTCTGCGCTTTCTTCCATTCTTTATGTTTCTTCTGTGACTGCTTTTCTTCTTCTGTCTTTCTGCCGAACTTGATGCTGATCGCACGTTTGGCGGCATACGGAATAATGGCCTTGAATTTATCTTCAGACTTGATCATTCTGGAATTCTCCGGATGATCTCTGAACAGATGGATCGCATCGAATTCGCACTTGGTCGTGCAGATGCCGCAGCCGATACACTTGTTCTCATCGACAACGGAAGCGCCGCAGGACAGACATCTTGCCGTCTCGATCTTGACCTGTTCTTCCGTCAGCGTCTTATGGGCATCCTGGAAGGAATTTCTGTAGTCGATCGATCCATCCATGCCTTCTTCCTGTCTTCCGGCATGATCGTAGTCGTCTACTTCGATATTGTCCTTATCCAGCATGATGAACTGTCTTCTGTTCTTGCCGATGGTCATCGATGTACCCGGCTGTACGAAACGATGTAAAGAATCGGCTGCCTGGTGGCCCTGTTCGATCGCATCGATGACGAACTTCGGCCCGGTGTAGACATCACCGCCCACAAAGATATCCGGCTCGGCCGTCTGACATGTCAAAGGATCGGCAACAGGATAGTTGCCATGCCAGAATTCAACTTTCGACCCTTTCAGCAGGTTGCCCCAGTCGATACTCTGACCGATCGCATAGATCACATAGTCGGCAGGGACGACGGTAATGTCGTCTTCATCGTACTGCGGATTGAATCTGCCTTCTTCATCCAGAGTAGAAGTGCATTTCTTAAAGATGATATCCTTGATAGAACCGTCAGCCTTTAAAGTAATCTCTTTTGGACCCCAGCAATTGTTGATGGTGATATTCTCTTCTTCGGCTTCCTGTATCTCCATCTTTGTAGCAGGCATCGTTTCTCTGCTTTCCAGACAGTAGATCTCGACATTGGATCCGCCGAATCTATGAGCCGTACGGGCACAGTCGATCGCAACGTTTCCGCCGCCGATGACTACAACCTTGCCGTTCAGTTTCTGATTCTGATCTTCAGCTGCCTTTTTCAGGAAATCAACGGCGATGGAAGTTCCTTTTGCGTTTTCGTTAGGAATCCCAGGAAGTTTTCCTCCCTGACAGCCGATAGCGATATAGAAAGCCTCATAACCTTCTTTTCTTAGATCATCCAGACTAAGATGTCTGCCGATCTCAACGCCGCATCTGATCTCGACGCCAAGCTCTCTTAAAACGTCGATTTCCGCTTCGATGATGTCTTTTTCCAACTTGTAGGAAGGAATGCCGTAACGCATCATGCCGCCCGGATGTTCGTTCTTTTCAAATACGGTCGGTCTATATCCTTTTGTAGCCAGATAGTAGGCGCAGGACAGGCCTGCCGGGCCTGAACCGATAATGGCGATCTTCTGCTTCCAGTGATCTTCCACATTGGAAGGAATGACAACAGGAGGAATATATCTGGTTTTGGAATCAAGATCCTGCTGAGCGATGAATTTCTTGACTGCATCGATCGATACCGCCTGATCGAACAGTCCTCTCGTACAGGCATCCTCGCAGCGTTTATTACATACTCTGCCGCAGATGGCAGGGAACGGATTGTCTTTCTTGATTAATGCCAAGGCATCCTGATATCTGCCCTGAGCAGCCATCTTCAGATATCCCTGAATGGCGATATGGGCAGGACAGGCAGTCTTGCATGGAGCTGTACCGGTATCGTAGCAGTTGATACGGTTGTTGTCTCTGTAGTCTTCATCCCATTTATCCTTGCCCCATGAAAGATGATCCGGCAGTTCGTGCTTCGGATAGACTACAGGTCCGTTCTTTGTACAGAGTTTCTGTCCGAGCTTTACGGCTCCGGCAGGGCAGTATTCCACGCATTTGCCGCAGGCGACGCAGTTTTTCGGATCGACTTTTGCCGTATAGGCGCTGCGGGAAAGGTTAGGGGTATTGAACAGCTGCGACGTTCTCAAGGCGTTGCAGATGTTCACGTTACAGTTGCAGATGGCAAAGATCTTGTCTTCGCCGTCGATATTGGTGATCTGATGTACGAATCCGTTGTCTTCCGCATTCTTCAGGATCTGCATCGCTTCTTCATAAGTAATGTCGTGACCTTTACCGGTTTCTCTGCAGTAATCGGCCATATCTCCGACGCCGATGCACCAGTCTTCGCAGGAATCGCCGGATCCTTCGCCGAGTTTCGCTCTGCCGTAGCGGCAAGAACAGATACCGACACCCAGATGGCCTTCGTATTTCTTCAGCCAGTGGGAAATATGTTCGATATCCAGCGTCTTGTTCTCCAAAGAGATCGCCTTTTCTACCGGAATGACGTGCATGCCGATGCCTGCACCTCCCGGAGGAACCATTTCCGTCAGGCCGGCCAGAGGAATATAGGTCATTCTTTCGAAGAACTGTGCCAGTTCCGGGAATTCATCGATCTGTTCTTTCAGCATGTTGGTGAATTCGGCTGAGCCCGGAACAAACATCGGAAGCTGGTATCGTTTGATCCTCGGTGCATCCTTGATTGGACCGTCGTTTGTATAGTGATCCCCATAATCGTATTCCAGCAGTCCTCTGTGGGCCATTTCTTCCAGTACTTCTTCCAGATGGGTTTTCTCTTCACCGGTGAGTTTTACCATCTCATCCAGCGTATAATGCGCTCTAACCTTCATTTTAAGCGCAATATCAGCCATTTCATCCGTACAGATACATCTCAGTCCCCAGTATTCAGGATCCTGCGCAGTGATGCCAAAAAGCTTGTGCTTGGCAACATCCGTGATCTTTTTCCCTAGGGCAAGTATTTTCTCGTTCGGTTTCTCTTCACCCATATAACGCGGGGTAAACGCTTTAGACATCTCAGGCATCTTATTTCCTCCAGTCGTAGATCAGTTTTCTTATGTATTCGCTGACTTCATGAATACCTCTCCCATCCTTGCCGCAGACTTCAAAAACGTCCGCCATCGGATTACGGTAGGCGATATTCTCCCTGCATTTATCGATATCGAAATCAAAATAATCCAGCACATCGATCTTGTTGATCAGAACGAAGTTCGCTACCTGAAACATCAAAGGATACTTCAAAGGCTTGTCGTCACCTTCCGGAACCGATAGAATGCACATGTTTCTCACGGCACCCGTATCGAATTCGGCAGGGCAGACAAGATTGCCGACATTCTCCAGTATGATCAGGTCGTAATTGTCCCTGTTATCCAGGGCTTCGATTCCTTGTCTTGTCATATCCGCATCAAGATGGCACATTCCGCCGGTATGCAGCTGTATGGCTTCCACGCCCGTATTCCTGCTGACGGTCTTGGCATCCACGTCGGAATCGATATCCGCTTCCATTACGGCGATCTTAAACTCATCTTTCAGTTCATTGATGATGCCCGTCAGTACGGTAGTCTTTCCTGAACCGGGAGAAGACATGACATTCAAAAGGAAGGTTCCTTTCGCTTTCAGCTGCTGTCGTAATTCCTCCGCACGTCTGTCATTTGAAGCAAAGACAGACTCCTTGACTTCGATTATTCTTATTTTGTCCATACTAAAATTATACTAGATACAGGGATACTTTGTTCAGGAATTGTAAAACAAAAGCAGACTTTAGAGTCTGCTTAATGCTTTTTCAATACGGGAAAGAGATTCTTCTTTGCCCAGGATCTCGGCAATTGCCGTTGCGCCTCCCGGAGCCACGCTTCTGCCGGACAGTGCCACCTGCATCGGATACATCATCGTAATGTTCTTGTATCCTTTTTCCTGCGCTTTTTCGGCAAGCGCGGTGAAGATGGAATCATTGTTCCAGATACTCAGATCCTTCAATGAATCATAGACTTCCTGCAGGACTGTCTTAGCAAGCTGAGGATCGGTCTTCGCTTTCTTGTTGTTGTAGACATCGGAATCATACTCATCGGCTTTGTTGAAGAAGGAAACCATGTCCTTGATCTCGGAAAGAATCGATACCCTGTCGTGGATCGCGTTGGCGATCAGCTTATAATCGAACTTCCCATCGACTGATTCATAGATGTACGGCTTCACCAGTTCGTAGTAGTCTTCCATATCCATGTTTCTAAGATAGACGCCGTTCATCCATTTCAGTTTTTCTATGTCGAATATCGCACCTGTCGTACCGATACGCTTCACATTGAACGCCTGAGCAAGCTCTTGCAGAGAATAGATCTCTCTTTCTTCTTCCGGAGCCCAGCCCAGCAGGGCGATGTAATTCAGAATCGCCTGCGGCAGATAGCCTTTTTCAACCAGATCCTGGAACGAAGCATCTCCGTTACGTTTTGACAGCTTCTGATGCTCGTCCTTCATGACCGGAGGACAGTGGATGTATCTAGGGATATCCCAGCCGAAAGCCTCGTAGATCAGGTTGTATTTCGGGGTAGACGAGAGATATTCGTTACCTCTGACTACATCGGTAATATCCATCAGATGGTCATCGATGACATTCGCAAAGTTGTAGGTAGGGTAGCCGTCGGATTTCAGCAGTACCATCTCATCGAGCGTCTTGTTCTCAACGGTGATCGTACCGTATACCTCATCATGAAAAGACGTCGTACCTTCCGGATCGATGTTCAGTCTGATGACATATTCTTCGCCCTCTGCTATCCTTGCGTCTACTTCTTCCTTGCTTAAAAGCTTGCACGGATCCACAAAGTAGAAAGAATCGCCGGCTTCCTGTCTCTGCCTTTCGACATCTTCTTCCTTGCAGAAACAGATGTGTGCCTTGCCCATGTCAACCAGTTCATGCGCATACTTCGCGTAGATGCCTTCCTTCATTCTTTCCGACTGGACATAAGGACCGTAGTTGCCACCGGCGTCCGGACCCTCGTCGTGTTTCAGCCCGCACTCCTTGAGCGTTGAATAAATAATATCTACCGCACCTTCCACAAGTCTGCCCTGATCGGTATCCTCGATGCGCAGTATAAAATCTCCGCCATCCTTCTTGGCGATCAGATAGGCATACAGTGCCGTTCTGAGATTGCCGATATGCATGTAACCGGTAGGACTCGGTGCAAATCTTGTTCTGATTCTCTTCATATTCGATCTTTTAATCTCCCCAAATCATTTTAGCATATAACGGTTATATAACTGGCAATAAACCTTTCTTTCATATAAAATAGGGAAGTAGTAAGGTGAAGAATATGAAATTTGACTATTATCCGACAGGAGTCTGTTCCAGACACTACACGATTGAAATCGAAGACGACAAGATCAAGTCGCTGCAGGTTGAAGGCGGCTGTATGGGAAATCTGGCCGGTATTTCGCGTATTGTCACAGGAATGAACGTTGACGATGTGATTAGAGCTTTTGAAGGCGTCGAATGCGGCGGAAAGGGCACAAGCTGTCCGGATCAGATCGCCAGAGCCTTAAAGAAATACAAGAATTCGCTAGCATAATATGAACGTTATTCTGTATCTTTTTATCGTCATTCTGCTGACCTGCATCGACCAGTATTCCAAGTTCGTAATCATTCAGAATCTGGATCTGGGAGAAAAGATCGTACTGATTGAAAACTTTTTCTCGATTACGCACGTTAGAAACTACGGTGCGGGTTTTTCTATTCTGCAGAACGCTACGGTCTTTCTGAGCGCCGTATCCATTCTTGCCATCTGTATTCTCGTATACATGCTTCTGCATGAAAAAAAGCTGTCTTTCTTGTCGAAGAGCGCATATCTGCTGATCATTTCAGGTGCCGCAGGCAATCTGATCGACAGAGTGATGAAGACCTATGTTACCGATTTTCTGGATTTTCTGATCTTCGGATATGATTTTCCGGTATTCAATATTGCCGATTCCTTTATTACGGTAGGATGTTTCCTGCTGATCGGCGAACTGTTATGGGAGAGCAGGAATGCCTCAGATTGAACTGATCGTCGATGAAGAAAACGTCGATTTAAGACTGGATGTCTATCTGGCGGAGAATACGCCTCTGTCCCGTACGGCAATTCAGAAACTGATATCCGAACATCAGGTTTTTTTAAACGGACAGGAGCCTGAAAACAAGAAGATCAGAACTCAGCTGAACGACCATGTGAGTTTCAGCTATGAAGAAAAGACCCTGACGGACATTCTTCCGGAAGATATTCCTCTGGATATCGTCTATGAAGACGAAGATGTCATCGTAATCAACAAGCCGAAAGACATGGTAGTGCATCCGGCTGCCGGAAACAGCTGCGGAACGCTAGTCAATGCCTTGCTTCACCATTGCAAGGAATTATCCGATGTCAACGGCTACTACAGACCGGGTATCGTTCACCGGATCGACAAAGATACCTCGGGACTGCTTGTCTGCGCCAAAAACAACGCCGCTCATGCATTTCTGTCGGAACAGCTTAAGGACAAGACCTGTTACCGCAAGTACTATGCCATCGTGAACGGTGTCATCGAAAACAGTGAAGGGGAGATCAACGCTCCGATCGGAAGAAGCGAAAAGAACCGCCAGATGATGACGGTTACCGGAAAGAATTCGAAAGAAGCGGTCACTCTCTTCCATGTCCTGGAAAGATACGGCGATTCTACATTGCTGGATGTTGAACTGAAAACCGGAAGAACGCATCAGATCAGAGTTCACATGCAGTACATCGGCCACAGTGTCGTCAACGACAG
This sequence comes from Erysipelotrichaceae bacterium, assembly GCA_017418585.1. GTDB lineage: Bacteria > Bacillota_I > Bacilli_A > Erysipelotrichales > Erysipelotrichaceae > Colivicinus. The sequence goes on from JAFONG010000216.1 coordinate 8,326, forward strand.
CAAATACGCAAAAAAGACCATTGACGGCAGCGGGCAGTATCTCCATGCCTACTATCTGTCGTTCATTCATCCTAAAACCAAAGAAAGAATGTCTTTTCAGACAGAAATGCCTGAATACATGAGAGAATATATCAGAAGCAAAGGCGGTAAATATCTTGCAGAGAAATGACTTGTACAAGATCTTTCAGTTAAGCAGTATCTTCATCGGCAAGTATGAATACAATCAGATTCTCATACAGGAGTTTTCGCAATACTCTCAAAGCGAGATTTGGCTGACGAAACTGGACCATGAAGCATATCAGCTGATCCGAATCACTTTCTCTCCGGCATCCCAGTCGGTATACGACAAAGACAGGATAGAAACCTATCTTTCCTATCTGCAGAAAACGGCAGGGAAGGACCTGAATTTCCTCGACGTTCATGTCAGCAGCGAGAAATACGATCCTGAAGCGGAAACATACGATTACATTAATGTCGAAGAAGGATATGCCGACGGAAAGAACGTTATGGATCTGTATCCGGAAATCTATACGGCAATACATAAAGTAGACGATGAAAGAGCCGAAATCTTCCGTCTGAAGCAAAGCGTTCAGCAGATCATGAAGAACCGTATCAGCAGCCGGTATCAGACAAACATCAAAGCGCCATACGCAACGATAATCATAATAGGAATCTGTCTGCTGATGAACGTTCTGCAGGCCTATCTAAGCAGAAAATACACGGAATCGGCCGTCATTGTGCTGCTTGGAGGCAACTATACGACTTTTACCCTGGGTTTAAGACAGTTCTACAGACTGATCGTCTGTGCCTTTCTGCATGGCGGTTTTCTGCATCTGTTTTCTAACATGTATTCCCTGTTTTTCCTGGGTTCCTATCTGGAAAAAAGGCTGGGAAGCTGGAAGATGCTGTCATACCTGCTGTTCTCCGTTCTTGTCGGATCCTTGTCGCAGGGCATACTGACCGAAAACACGGTAACGGTAGGCATTTCGGCGGGATTGTACGGGCTGATGCTGGTGTTTATCCTTGATGGAATAAAGAATCATGTAGTAAATCTAAGAAGTCTGCTTCCATTGATCATGATCAACCTGGCCATCAACTTCATTTCCACGACTGCCTGGATCGCCCATCTTGGCGGACTTCTTGGCGCATATGTTCTGTATCATTTCTATGATTCCGAAAACAAGCTCGGTCCGGGTATGCTTATGCTTACCCTGATCGTATGCCTGTTTGCCCGATATCTTTCCATGAAAACGATCAATCCGCTCTACGGCGGGACGGATCTGGAAGTCGTAAAGATCCTGAATGATCTTGGATTCAAGGATTACAGCAATAAACTGTATCAAAGACTGCTTGAAGTCTATCAGAAATACGGAGGTTAATATGGTTATTACTTGGGATGAATATTTCATGGGTTTGGCGCATCTGTCTGCCTTAAGATCAAAAGACCCCAACACACAGGTCGGAGCCTGCATCGTGGATGCCGAAAACAAGGTCGTATCGATCGGTTACAACGGCATGCCTAGAGGATGCTCGGATAATGAGTTTCCGTGGGAAAGGGAAGGGGGCTTCCTGAATACGAAGTACGCTTTTGTGGTCCATGCGGAACTGAATGCGATCCTGAATTCACCTAGACCGGTCAAAGACTGTACGCTGTACGTGTCTTTGTTTCCGTGCAACGAATGCGCCAAGGCGATCATTCAGTCGGGAATCCGGAAGATCGTCTACGAATCAGACAAGTACGACGGTACGGAAGGCAATATCGCATCAAAAAAGATGCTGCAGAAAGCAGGCGTCGAACTTGTTCAGCTGCCTTATGAAGTAAAAGTCAGACTTGAGACTCTAAAGTAAAGTTCCTGTCCTTCTTATATTGCCTATAAAGGTCTCTGTAATGACGCAGAGCCTTTTTTTCACCGTTTTCTTTCAGATACAGCAGCAGCTGTGCGATTTCCGATGCGGTCTTCTGGTTCATCGTATGGTATTCCTTGGAACGAAGAAAAAACTCGTACGGTTCCGCATCCGTGTATTTGCCTTTATTGTAGGTCTTGGAAGCGGAGATCCTGTCAAGAACTGATTCCAGCAGATATTCAAACGGCATAGGCAGGCAGATCAGATTCGTCTTTCCGTTTTCCCGGTCCACCCAGTATTCCCAATGATGCCTGTTTCTGCCCTTATGATGCAGCCAGCACTGCGAATAGCCATTGACTTCCTTTTCTTTGCTGATAGGGGACCTGTTGCCCTGATAATAGCGAACCGAAGGAATGAATTCCGTAGGAGAATACTTGGATAGATCATGCATCAGACCCTGCTTGTACATGCCGCAGGAAAAGCACATTTTCATGACCAGAAAACGGTGCCTGTTGACGGTATGGAGATGTCTGAAAAAACGCTGTACAGTATCCATGAATAACCTCTAAACAATTATAGCACCTAATGGTTTCTGTCTGTCTTTTTGTATTATAATGTATATATGCTAAATCGCCACGATGCCCGTGAAAAACTCGTATTTACGATCTACCAGCACCTTCTTTTGCATAAAGAACTGCCGGCATGTTTTGAGAACAACTTCGAAGACGGGGAATATGATGAATTCATCACAAACGTCAGAGATGATCTGATCGAAAACGAAAAGAATTACATCGATGAGATCGGGAAGCACCTGGTCAAATGGACTTTTGACCGTCTCAACCTGGTAGAACAGGCGATACTGCTGGAAACGGTCGCTGAACTGCACCTGAACCTCAACGACAGGGCTGTCGTCATCGATGAAGCGGTCATTCTGGCAAAAACATATTGCGACGACGACTCCTACAGATTCATAAACGGAGTCCTTGATCATATATGCAACAGCTCTCAGTCAGCAGTCTGTTAAGATACCTGAAAAACCGTCTGGATTCCGACGAGAACCTGCAGAAGATCTACGTAGCCGGAGAGATATCAAACTATCACCGGCATTTTTCTGGTCATCTGTATTTCACTTTAAAGGATGAAAAGGCTTCCGTCAGCTGCGTAATGTTCAAGTCGGCAGCGTCTTTTCTTGGTTTTGAGCCGAAAACGGGAGACAAGGTCATCGTCTACGCCAATACCTCGGTTTATGAACCGGGCGGTCAGCTGCAGCTCTATGTTCTGAAGATGACGCCGGAAGGATATGGCGATCTTTATGCCAGGTATGAAGCCTTAAAAAACAGACTGACGGAAGAAGGAAAATTCGATGATGCCCATAAGATCAGCCTGGGCACGGAATATCCAGAAACAACAGCCGTACTGGTAGGGGACAAGTCGGCAGCGATGTCCGACATAAAAACCGCATTTGCCAGAAGATGGCCTTTATGCACTGTAGACTACTATCCGGTCCTGGTACAGGGAACAGGAGCTCCGGAAGACATATGCAAGACTTTAAGAAAAGTCGATTCAATGGGTTATGACGCAATCATTCTGGCAAGAGGAGGAGGATCCTTCGAAGATCTATTCTGTTTCAATGATGAAAGCCTTGTGAATACGATCTACGATCTGAAAACATTCATCATCACCGGAATCGGACATGAACAGGATTTCACTCTTGCGGATTTTGTCGCCGACAGAAGAGCGGCAACGCCGACCGCAGCCGTAGAACTGATCACGCCGGACATTGTCGACGTGATTGACCTGGTGACGGACTATGAGAGCGAGCTTTACAACCTGATCACATCCATCCTTGACAACAGAAGAATGAAATACGATTATCTGCTGTCGGATATGCTTCGTTTCAAGGAACGTTTCACCGGAATTTCTGCAAACATAGATCATCAGAGTGAACTGATCCGAAACAGCATCCTGCACAGGATCAGCATCTACACGCAAAAAACCGATTATGGTGTCAGTCAGATGCGTACCAGACTCGATTTCAGGCTTTCTGAGACGCAATTGCTTTATAAACGGTTATTTACTCTACTCAATGCCTACAGCAGCGAAAACGTACTAAAAAGAGGCTACAGCCTGGTATTTCAGAATGGTAGAATAGTAAAGAGAAAGAAAATGCTGAAAGATGCGGAATTCGAAGTCAGATTCCAGGACGGAAGCATTCAGGCGATAGAAAGGGATCATCATGGCAAATAAACTGAAATTTGAAGATCAGATGAAGAAACTGCAGGATATCGTGGATAAACTGGAAAAAGAAGACATCGATCTGGATGAATCGATTCATTTGTATGAAGAGGGTCTGCAGCTGGCTAAAGATCTCAAGAAACAGCTGTCGGTATTTGAAGAAAGGATCGCTGAACTGAACAAAGATGAAGAATAGTTTTGAACAGTATATCGACATCTATCTCAAGAAACAAAGAAAATGTCTGATCTCCGATGCGATGTCCTATGCCATGGAAGGGGGGAAGAGATTCCGCCCCCGGATCATTTTCGCAATTCTGGAAGGCTTCGGGATCGCCGAGACGAAAGGATATGATGCCGCTCTGGCACTGGAAATGATTCAGACTTATTCTTTGATTCATGACGATCTTCCGGCCATGGACAACGACGACATGAGAAGAGGAAAACCTTCTTTGCATAAGGCATTCAGAGAGGATATCGCCATTCTTACCGGCGATCAGCTTCTGAATGACGCCTTTAGAGTAATCGGCGAATCGGAAGAATATGACAGTAATACGAAAGTGTGTTTGATTACTGCCTTAAGCAAATATGCCGGCCATGACGGAATGATCTATGGACAGCTTCTGGATGTTACGGCTGACGACAAGACAATAGACAAGGAACTTCTGGATGAAATACAGGACAACAAGACAGGCGGACTGTTTAAGATTTCCTGCCTGTTTCCGATGTATATAGCCGGTGTAAAAGAGGAAGAATACTTTACGAAGTTAGGATCGATGATCGGCCAGATCTTCCAGAATCAGGACGATCTGTTCGATCTGATCAAGACGGAAAAAGAGATGGGCAAGAGCCTGAACGACAAGAAGAACAACAAGGGTACGGCTTTATCCGTCTATACTCTGGATGAACTGAAGGAATTGATCGAAGAAGAATTCAAAGAGCTTGATCTGTATCTAGAAAAGGCCTGTTTCGATACGGATCGGCTGAAAGAGCTTTTAAAAACACTTAAGGAACGATAAATGAAAACCGCAGTTTCTTCCCCTGAATCTCTCAAGAACACGGAATTTAAGGAAATGAAGGAGATCTGTGCACGAATCAGGGAGAACATCATCGACTATACTTCGGAAAACGGAGGCTTTCTGGCTTCGAATCTTTCTAATGTCGAAATAGCGGTCGTTCTGAACAGGATATTCGATAAGGATGAAAGAATCCTTTATGCCGGCAATGATCTGAACTATGCGGATCTGCTTCTGCATGGCTGTGCAGATCTTTCGGCATGTAATGCAGACAGAAAAGACGTGATGGCTGAAAGCCTCGGAATGGCATCTGCGATGTCTTTGGAAATGAACAATTCATCGGTCATTGCCGTGATCAACAGTGCGGATCTGTTGAGTTCCAAGGGACTTGAAGCCCTGCAGATGATCCATGCATCGAAGAATAAGGTAATCATTGTCTTTAACGATACGAGAAACGCAAAAGGCGTTAAGGTTCTGGAAAAGGTGATTTCCAGACTTAGAAATACGAAATCCTACAATGCGTTGAAAGAGAATGTCAAAGACGCTATCAGACCGGTTAAATTCGGAGATCAGATTATCGAAAGCATCCATGATCTGAAAGGAAAAGTCAGAAAAACGATAGTGGACGAAGGCGTTTTCGCTCAATACGACATCGATTACATCGGTCCTGTCAACGGACATGATCTCAAGGAACTGGAAAGGGCGTTTGAACTGGCAAAAGAGAAAAACGGCTCGGTCGTCGTTCACTGTATTACCGTATCCGGAAAGGGATATGAATTTGCCGAAAAAGATCTCAGTCATTCTTTCGACAGGATCGGCAAGTTCAACAGACAGACCGGGAAGCCGTTGCATTGCGAGACTGATGATTACTGTTTTGCGTCAAAGATCTTAGCCCGATATGTTAAAAAACAGCTGGCGGTAGATAAGAAATTCTGCTGCTTGATTTCAAGCGATGAAGACAGAAACTGTGTTAACGAACTTTTTGCCGCATATCCTGAGAGATGTTTTGTGACACAGTCGGATGTTTCTACAGGCATATCGTTCGCGATCGGAATGCTGGAAAACGGTTATGGCGTATATCTGCCGCTTAAAGCAAGCGAACTGGCTGAAGCATATCCGGCTTTATGCAGGATAAAGGAAAACTATCCAAAACCGGTGATCATCTCGCTGATTAAAGACAGCCCTGTCGATTATGATCTGCTGAATGTGCTCGACAGGATACATGTCTGTGAACCAAAAGATGCCGAAGGGATTGAAAAAACGGTTCAAACGGCATTACATTCATTCTCTCCGACGATGATCATCATTCCGGATGAATGCATGGAATCTGCGATATCGTCGGATAATGGAAACACAGAAGGGGAAGGGTGGCAAAAAGAAAACAAGAATGATATAAATGAAGTGGCACTGCTTGCCTATGGTCCCGATACGGTGATGATTCAGAAGATCATCGTAAGTAATTCCTTGCCATACGATCTCTATGAGATGCTGTATCTGAATCCGGTCGACGAAGGATGTCTGAAGGAGATATTCGAGAAACACCGGCTGGTATTCGTGTATGGGAATCAGTTCAGGAACAGGATACTGGACTACAGACAGAAGCACAGGATCTCAACCGAAACAGTATTTATTGAAAAAGAGGATATCAGTGAACTGTTTAAGGAAATGAAGGAAGTAATAGATGCTTAAGAGTTTATACATTAAAGACTATGCGATCATAGATGAATTGAATATTGAATTCAACGAAGGTTTTAACGTGTTTACCGGTGAAACGGGTGCCGGCAAGTCGATCATTGTGGGAGCCTTGTCTTATCTTATAAGAGGGAAGGCGGATCCTTCTATCATTAGAAGCGGTTCGGAAAAGGCAGTCATAGAAGGGGTATTCTCAGTTGAAGAATACATGAAAGATGCCTTAAATGAAGCGGAAATCGACTACGATGACGATCTGATCGTGCGAAGGGTCATATCCAGGGACAACCGGAATACGATCAAGATCAATCAGTGTACAGTAACGCTGAATTATCTTATCCAGCTGTTTGACGAGCACATCGACATTCATTCTCAGAAGGATTCGCAGTATCTTCTGAATCGCAAGAATCACCTCAGACTTCTGGATCAGTATGCCGGAAACGAGAAACTGAATGCGGATTACCGGCTGAAATACGAGGATTACCGTAGAGCGGCAAAAGAATATGAAGAACTTGTTTCTCATACATACAATGATGCGGAACTGGACTATTACCGTTTTGATCTGGACGAACTGGAAAAGGCACAGCTTGATCTGAATGAAGAAGAAGATCTGCAAAAGAAGGAAAACCGTTATAAATCAGCTGAAAAGTACATCAGTTCCCTAAGTAATGCTTTGTCGTTGTTCGATGACGATGGGGGAATCAAGGAGAAGCTCAGCATTCTTACAAAAGAAATCTCCATTGAAGACGACACGATCGAACAGGTCAGACAGAACATTCAGAATCTTTACTATTCTCTGGATGATGAAGTAGAAAAACTGCGCAGCATTCTGGGCGAGTTTTCGGATGAAGACCTGAATATCGAGTGGATCGAAGAAAGACTGTATCTGTACTCCAGACTGAAGAGAAAACACGGTCTGGATACGGAAGGACTGATTGCCAAGAAGAATGAACTGAAACAGAAGATCGCTTTCTTTGAAGACAGAGACTATGTGCTGAATGAAAAGAAACAGGAAATCGATAGATTATATGCATTGGTTTTAGAAGCGGGGCAGAAGCTGCATGACTCCAGAGAAAGCAAAGCAAGAGAGCTTGAAAACAGGATCATTGCGCAGACGGAAGATCTGATGCTGAACAACGTAAGATTCGCAATACAGTTTGAAAAGACTGAACCAACGGTTAACGGTATCGATGATGTGGAATTCTACATCTCTCTAAACAAGGGCGAAGAGCTGAAACCGTTAAGAAATGTCGCTTCGGGAGGCGAGATCAGCAGGCTGATGCTGGCGCTTAAGACTGTGTTTACTTCGTTAAGCGATACGACCATGGTCATATTCGATGAAATCGATACAGGCGTTTCAGGAAAAACTGCGCTGGCAATAGGGCAGAAGATGGCCGAAATCAGCAGAAAGACCCAGGTATTGACGATTACCCATCTTGCCGCTGTAGCAGCGTGCGCAGATGTTCATTTCTATATATACAAGCAGGATGATGAAGCGAATTCCAAAACAGGAATCAGAAAGCTTTCACATGACGAGATCATCAATGAACTGGCTTTCATTTCATCTACCGATAATTCTGAATCGGCAATTAAAGCTGCAGAGGAACTGTATCAGACGGCACAGGAAAGCGTTGGAAGATGAATCTTTCATCGGCATTAAAGGAATTCATTCTTTCCCTGTCGGCATCAGAAGGGAAGGCAGACAATACAATAGAATCATATCAGCGTGATTTGAAAAAATACGTCTTTTTTCTGAATGAAAGAGAAATCAATGATATTGAAAAAGTGACAGATGAAGATGTATTTGACTTCGTTTCATATCTGTATGAACAGAACTATGCAGAATCCAGCATCAGCAGAATGAAGACATCAGTCCGGAATTTTCACCGGTATTTTTCGTTTCGTTATAATAACAATGATCCTACGGTAAACTTAAGGGTCTCACAAAAAAGAAAAAGACTTCCGGTTTATGCAACAAAAGAAGAAGTAGAAAAGCTGATGTCGGTATTCAATGATGAAGATCAGAATGAACTGTTTGATCATACGATTATTGAAACGATATACGGTCTGGGTTTAAGAGTAAGCGAATGCTGCAATCTCAAAACGAATCAGGTTAATCTGGATGATGGATTTGTGAAGATCATCGGAAAAGGGAACAAGGAAAGACTGATCCCGATTCCTGACCAGACAAAGAGATTAATGAAGGAATATTATGCGAAATTAAGGCCATTATGGCAGAAAAAGAATACGAATGTGTTTTTTATCAATCAGCATGGCAAAAAGATATATTCTGAATATGTCGAAAAAATGCTGAAGGAGAATGTTTATAAAGCAGGAATCAAGAAGAAGATTACGCCTCATAAATTAAGACACAGTTATGCAACCCATCTTTTGGAAGGGGGAGCCGATCTGCGAGTGATCCAGGAACTTCTCGGTCATTCTGATATCTCCACTACCGAAATCTATACTCATGTCGAAGCAGAACGGCTTAAAAAAGCATATCTAAACTTCCATCCATTTGCTAAAGAAAATAAAGATAACTAACGGGGGAGAAATAAGTCGGTTTATTTCATTTCCTATCAATCATTTTATCTATATAAAAAAATCGCATAACATACATTATGCGAAATAACATATGAGCACAATAATACATGTAATTTATTAACAAATTCGATCTATTTATTAGTAAATTGATTTCTCTCTTTTTTAGTAAAATTTATATTCAGATATAATTGATGTGATGCTTTCTTCCAGTCATCTTATTATTTCATTTTTATGATGCGTTTAATTCTTTTTTTTCTAGCTTAATAGTATTAACGTATAATGTAAATTTGATATTTAATCGTTGTATTTTAATTATGTAAACATATGTTCATTTATACTTTTTTCATAAAAAAACATCTTTTTTAGTTAAAGATGTTTTTGATTGCATATTATTTTACTGCTTCTTTTAATGCTTTAGATGCTTTGAATCCAGGAGCCTTTACAGCAGCAATTTCAATCTTTTCGCCAGTAGCTGGATTAATACCGATTCTAGGATTTCTTGTCTTTACAACAAATTTACCAAATCCAGAGATATCTGTCATAACACCGGCAGCCAATTTTTCAGAGATCGTATCAAATAAAGTCGTGATAACTTCGCCAGCTTCTTTCTTTGTGTAACCATACTTTTCAACTAAAACTTCTGCTAATTCTTTCTTAGTTATTTTTTCCATTTTTATTAAAACCTCCTTTATAATTATATATTTTTAAGCATTTATAAGCAACTTATAAAACCTAAATCTGTGTTCTTTGCGAGGATCTTTCGTGCAATTCATTGAACATTTCAGTGAGTTGTTCTAGAGTCAGTCCTCTGACTCCGGATGCATTGAAATGCCCTCCCCCGCTGTATTTCATTGCGATGTCATTAACTCGATAATTCTTCTTAGACCTGATGGAACAGTCATATTTACCATCCGATTCAACAGCGAATGCCCAGATGTTTAAATCTATGATATTGCCGATCTCCGTAATATGATTTTTTGCTTCTAGAGCAGGAATGTCTATATCTGTCAGATCTTGATTGTTCAATATGATGTAACCGAAGTTTCCTGATATGTTCAGATGTTTTCTTATATCCGTAATCTTCCTGAAAGTTGAAGAAGATACATTAAGGATATAATCTGACAGTTCGGAAATAACCAGATCTCCTTTTTCTGCCAGCAATGCTCCCGCTTTCAGCGTATTTGCTGTGGTACTGGATGTCCTGAAATTGATCGTATCCGCAAGAATGGCGCAGTAAAGATACTTGCAGACATCTTTAGACTTGTAATATGATTCGAAAATACCGGAAAACAGGATTTCCGTCAGCAATTCTCCTACAGCGCCGGCTTTGTCATTGACATAATTCAGATCGCCATAGTTTTCAATTGCCGGATGATGATCGATCTTAATAATATAATCACAGGTTTCAAGCCTCTTATCATCGACTCTGGCAATTGTGGAAGTATCTACGGCAATGCCCAGTGATGATTTGATGAACCCGTTCGGAACGTCTTCAGTATAAGGAAAAAGATCATATTCTTCCTTGCCGGCAATTCTGATCTGCTTATCTTTGAAATTATCCTTAAGAAAGCAGCATAGAGCGTATGCCGAAAACATGCAGTCGCCATCCGGACGCTGATGTCTGAATATCGTTATCCGATCATATTCAAGGATCTTTTCCAGCAGCTGCTTATACATTACAGACCCAGTATCCTGACTGTATCCTTAACGATAGCAAGCTCCTCGTTTGTAGGAACAACGTAAACTTTAACCTTAGAATCAGGCGTAGAAAGCTCTTTTTCACTGTGACATGTGCTGTTGACTTCGTAATCGACTCTGAGTCCAAGACCCTCTTCGAGTTTCTTACAGATCATTTCTCTGACAAGAGTTGCATGCTCGCCAAGTCCGGCGGTAAATGTCAATGCGTCTACGTGACCCAGCTGCATGACGTAGCCGCCGACGACGTTGATGACTCTGTTAACGTACAGATCGTATGTAAGTTTTGCCCTGTCGTTACCTTCCTTGATCGCATTTTCTACATCGCGGGAGTCGGAAGAAATGCCGGAAACGCCAAGCATGCCCGATTTCTTGTTTAGATAGGTCTCCATTTCATTCGGAGAGCAGCCAAGCTTCTTTGCCATGAAATAAACGACAGTCGGGTCGATGTCGCCGCATCTGGTGCCCATCATAATGCCTCCCAGCGGAGAAAGACCCATGGACGTATTGATGCATCTGCCGCCCTTGATAGCCGTAATGGAAGCTCCCGAGCCTAAATGCAGTGTAATCAGGTTGATATCTTTCAAGTCCTTTCCCATAAGTTCTGCCGTTCTTTCCGCAACATATTTGTGCGAGGTACCATGAGCGCCGTATCTTCTTACCTTGTAATCTGTATACCACTCGTATGGAACCGGGAACAGATAAGAATCGGCTTCCATGGTCTGATGGAAGGCCGTATCAAAAACGAACACATGTTCAATATTCGGTAAAGCATGACGGAATGCCTCGTAACAGGTCAGATGTGCCGCATTGTGAAGCGGAGCAATATCGATCAGCTCTCTTACTTTCGATACGACGTCGACATCTACCTTAACGGAATCCTTGAAATACGGTCCGCCCTGGACGATACGGTGCCCGGCTGCCTTGATTTCGTCAAGAGATTCAACGATCTTGTATTCAACCAGAGCATCCATCAGCAGATCGACTGCAACCTGATGATTTGGAACTGGAACATCCTTGGAGATCTTCTCTCCATTGACGTTTATACCGAAAATACCCATCGGCAAGCCGATCCTTTCGATGTTTCCGCTAGTCAGAACTTTTCCTTCAGGCATCTCAAACAACTGGAATTTCAGTGAGGAACTGCCCGAGTTAACCGCCATTACTTTTGTCATAGTTTTCTCCTTACCTAATCGTTTTTTCTATTTTTCTGGCATATTCATTCAGAAGATCATTATCTTCTTTCATCATTTCATTCATAATATCATTCAGTTTATGATCTTTTTCTATCATTTTCAGATTTTTTTCGTAATCGTAGAGCTGATTCAGCGATCTTTTGATCAGATCCTGAATGGCACTCTTGGAAACTTTGTAGTTCTCCGCGATCTCATTCATCGAAAGATCTTCATTAAAATACTCATCAAGTATATCTCTTTGATGTCTTGTCAGAAGATCTCCGTAGTAGTCCAGCATCAGACATTCCAGTTCCCGGTTACGCTGCATGTTTCAGTTCTCCTATGATGGATTCAAGATAAAGATCGAAATCAAACGTCTGAATATCGTCGATTTCTTCTCCTGTCGTGACATATCTTACCGGAACACCGGTCAGATGCTTGATCGGAATGATGATGCCTCCTTTAGATGTACCGTCCATTTTTGTAAGAATGATGCCGTTAAGATCCGTTACATCATTGAACAGTTCGGCCTGCGAAAGACCGTTCTGTCCGGTATTGGCATCGATGACCAGCCATCTGTCATGCGGAGCCCCTTCGATCTGTTTTGCCACAACTCTGTTCATCTTTTCCAGTTCGTTCATCAGGTTGACCTTGTTCTGCAGCCTTCCGGCCGTATCGCAGATCAGAATATCCGCATTTTCTTTCAGTGCAAAACGGCATCCCTCGACAAGAACGGAACTGGGATCCTCGTTCTCTTTTCCGCAGACGCAAGGTACTTCCAGTCTGTCCGCAAAGCGTTTCAACTGTTCAACAGCACCGGCTCTGAATGTATCCGCCGCAACCAGAACAACGCTTTTCCCCTCTTTTTTATAAAGATCCGTTAGTTTTGCGCAGGTAGATGTCTTGCCGGAACCGTTTACTCCCACCATCAGGATGACTGTAGGTCCGTTTTCGTTGTATACAGGCTCGTCTTCCGGTGTTTCGAAATAGAGTTCCCTGAAAACATCACCAAGCAGTTCCAGCATCTGGTCGGAATTCAGATAGAAAAAAGACTCATCCTCTTTCTGCATGAAACGGTCGCAGATCAGTTCGGCCGTCTTGTATCCGATATCGGCTTCGATCAAGGTGATCATCAGCTGTTCCATGAAATCTTCTTTGTTTTTGGTATTGTTTTCGGTTATAAAACGCAGTTTTCTGCCCAAAGCACTCTTTGTCTTAGAAAACCCGTGGAGATACTTTTCTTTACTGGTTTTTGAAGAAAAAAGACCCATCAGGATACCGCCTCATGGCTCTCTTCCGGTTCAGCCATCTCGATCGCATCGACAAGTTTTACTTTCAGCAGCTGTGAAATGCCGCGTTTCTGCATTGTTACGCCATATAAAGTATCGCACTGTTCCATCGTACCCGGACGGTGCGTAATGATCAAAAACTGCGATCTGTCGGCAAATTCCTTGACGTACTTCGCAAATCGTTCGACATTGGCGACATCGAGCGAAGACTCGATCTCATCGAAAACGATTAGAGGCTGCGGTCTTACCTTCAGTATCGTGAATAGGACGCAGATGGCGATCAAAGCCTTTTCACCGCCGGAGAATAGTCTGATCGATTTGACGGCTTTGCCTGGAGGCTGTACATCGATGTCGATGCCGGTATTCAGAATATCGTCAGGATCTTCCAGGACCAGTCTCGCTCTGCCTCCTCCGAAAAGTTTGGCAAAAGTCTTCGGAAGTTCCGCGTTGATCGCATCAAAAACTTCCGTAAACTGCGTTTTCATGATCTCATCCATCTCATCGATCGCCTGCAGGATCTTGTCTCTGGAAGCGATCAGATCGTCGTAGTTCTTCTTCAGGAACTCATATCTTTCGTTGATCTCTTCAAACTCTTCCGGAGCAGCCATGTTGATGTTGCCCAGATCCTGTATCTCTTTTCTTAAGGAAATGACTTCGTTTCTGGCATCTTCGCTGATTTCAAGTTCGCAGTTTTCCAGAGCGTATTCATAAGTCATCTGATATTCGGATGCCAGTCTTGCCAGATCACTTTCAAGTTTGGTGGCAACGACCGCTTTGTTGGTATTGATCTGCGATACGGCATTCCTGGATTCATCGAACTGTCTTCTGATCTGACGGATCTGCTGATCTTTACGGTCGATGTCGGCAGAAAGTTTCATTCTTTCTTCCCTCTTCAGCTTTAAAGAAGTAGACAGTTCATCTTTTCTGGCATAGTTTTCCGCAAGCTGGGCTATGACGGAATCCTCGATCGTTTCCTGCGACTTGTTCGGAATGATCATGTCATAATCGGACTGCAGTTTTTCATATTTCGCACGTTTCGTATCAACGATCGGTTCCAGCTGGGCAATGGCAATGCGCTTCTCTGTCAATTGAGAATCCAGACTTTCTTTACTGGCAACAAGATCGTTGTATTTTTTCACGGCGAGCTGGCCTTCGGCCTGATAGGATACATAATCGTTCTCTATTCTTTTCAGTTCGGACTGTGCCGTGATGAGAGATATCTCGTTCTTTACCTTACCGCCGGTCATGGAACCGCCCTTGTGAACGATATCCCCTTCCAGCGTCACGATCTTGTAGCGGTAATTCAGAAGATACGCCAGATTATTGGCGTTCTCCAGATTGTCGGTAACGATCGTATTGCTTAACAGACTCTCTCTGACGATATCGAATTCCGAAGAACAGTGACAGAAGTCGGCAGCGACGCCCAGATAACCTTTCGTATTGCTGCAGACGATTTCATCTTCCTGTCTTAAGTCGTAGATCCTGCATACCGTTTCCGGCAGGAAAGTAGCCCTTCCGGAGCGGTTTTTCTTAAGGAACGCGATGGCTTTTCTGGCGGCTTCTTCATCCTTGGTAACGATATGATAAACACTGCCGGCCAGAGCCGTAGCGATGGCTTCTTCATATCCTTCGTTCGGATGGATCTCCTGACCGATGACTCCCATGATGCCATAGAATGACGACTTGTTGTTCATGATGGCCTGTACGCCGGAATGGCTGGCGGATGAAAACGGATCGGAAATGACGTTTTTAAGGATCTCCATGCGGCTGGACAAGCGGCTTACGATACCTAAGGCCTCGTCTTTCTTTAAAGAGGCTTCTGCCAGTTCAATGGCCGTGTTTTCCTGATTGGTATTCAGAAGTTCCAGTTCCGCTCTAAGCTTATTCAGTCTTTCCAGACGGTCGTCGTATTCGTATTTCGCTTCGGCGATATGGGATTCCATTTCCTTGATCTTCTCTTCCGAAGAACCCATCTCAATGGCGTACTTTCTCTTTTCATCGATCTCGATCTTCCTGGCTTCCAGGATCTGTATCTCGTTGATGACGTTCATCAGTCTTTCCTGGATGGAGTTGATTTCCTTGTCGAAGCCGCGAAGCTTGTTTTTATTCTCGAAATTGCTGTTTTCATGGATCTGCATCGTCGTTTCCTGCATGGCAATGGTTGTTTCCAGATCAAACAGCGATTTTTCCAGTTCGTTTTTCTGATCGTTCAGATTCTGAATGTCATTGACCAGAACGGCGACTTCGATCTGTTCCAGCTTGGATTTCATTTCTCTGTACAGTTCGGCTTTTCTGGCCTGCCTCTTTAAAGGAGAAACCTGTCTTTCCAGTTCGGATAGAATATCAAAAGTTCTGTCCAGGTTTTCCTTGGTTCTTTCCAGTTTGTTCAATGATTCGATTTTTCTCTTCTTGTATTTCGATACTCCCGCCGCATCTTCAAATACCTCTCTGCGGTCGTATGGCTTGGCGTCTGCGAAATTCATGACGTTGCCCTGCGATATCATAGACAGAGAATTCTTGCCTAATCCCGTATCCATGACCAGATCCAGGATATCCTTATATCTGACATTCTTGTGATTGATCAGATATTCAGCATCCTGATCGGTATTGTAGATCCTTCTGGTCAGTTCGATCTCGTCCAGATCGGAGTTCAGAAGATGCTGAGAGTTGTCGAAAACAAGCGTAACTTCCGCCATGTTCATGGCTTTTCTGTCTTCCGAACCGGCAAAAATGATATCCGTCATTTTCTCGCCTCTCAGCGACTTGACCGACTGTTCGCCCAGTACCCATCTGATCGCATCGGAAATGTTCGACTTGCCGCAGCCGTTTGGACCGACTATTCCGGTAACAGGATCATCGAAGGTGATTTTTATATTGTCAGCAAAGGATTTAAACCCCTGCATTTCGATACGTTTTAAAAACATCCAGCCTCCTTTTCAGCTTATATCATTATAACAGATTCAGGATGTATTAATATACGACTTATTGCGTTATTTTACGGTTTTAAACAGAAGTACATCGGTATTGCTGCTGTTTTCCAGAAGTTCCGTAATGCCGTTACGGTATCTGATCGGATATGTGTTGTTACCGTCATCCAGAACATATCCTTCTTTCTTTCCGATATACTTCCTGAACGGATCTGTCTTGATGTACATCAGCACCCTGTTTCCCTCTTCCAGACGATATGGCCTGATCTTCTTTCCGGTACGTTCTTCATATGCTTCGATCAGATCGCCTATTTCATTGTCGTGCAGTTCCGTAGAAAGAATTACGGATTCAAAACCGTTCTTTTTCAGGAATTCGTAGGTATTGGAATTGCAGCAGTTTAGCGTATAATAGGCAATCTTATGCTCTACATCTTGAAACAGACCGCCCCATTCACTAATAACTGCCTTATCGGTATCCGGATATGATGAAGCGCAGTTTACGACCGGATACACTGCATATTCATTTTCGCCTGAATAAAGAAAACTGTCTTTTTCTATCAGATCCCGGGAAGAAATCTCATCAGTCAATGGCCTGGTCACGTAGGTAGGAAGGACACCCTTGTGTCTGAAACCGTTCAGCCTATGCAGATTCAGGTTTTCGATCGCATCTCTTCTGATCTGATTCAGTTCCTTGACCGGCAAGAAGGCCTGTTGCGTTTCTGCCGTGAATTCTTTCAGAGAGTAGACCGTATCATTCAGCCTGTCAAACTGTTTCCTGATGTTTTCTTCGTTTAGAGGCAGTTTTTGGGCCTTCTGAGCGACGATAGAGCTTCGGTAAGTATATTCCTCATCCGGATACTTCATCTGCACAGTGACCTCTTTGTCAGGCAGAACGACTGTATGAATACACAGAGGAATTCTTTTTTCTTCTCTTTCCGTGACCTCTTTTTCCAGAAGATAATCATAAGTCTTATAGACTTTCCCTTTCAGCCTGTCTTCACAGCGGATGCTGACGATATCTCCCTTATCCGCATGGCTCACCAGCAGATCGTTTTTGTAAAGCATGTTAACGATGCAGCCGAAATCATTGATCCGGATGCCGTCGAACTGATTCAGCGGTCTGTTTAAACGGATATATACCGATCCGTTTCTGCAGTTGATAGTTTCCCCTATTTCTATGCCAAGATGGTTCGGTGTTTTCTGACCGAACAGATCTTCTTTTCCGTGAAGCAAATCACTGGTAAAGTTACGGTTAAAAAGGACTTTCAGATTGTCGATCTCGTCCTGCGAAGGAATGTATCTTTTGTTTTCGTAGAAAGAATCTATCGCCTTGCGGTAGACGGATGTCACATAACCGACATAGGCCGGAGATTTCATTCTTCCCTCGATCTTA